>CAMPJN010000015.1 GCA_946886875.1 uncultured Pseudomonas sp. | reverse complement strand
CGGTGCTCCGCTAGGATTAGCCCACTTTTGCTTTTCTCTCGTGACGGTTTTCAATGAGTTATCAGGTTCTTGCACGTAAATGGCGTCCGCGCTCATTTCGCGAAATGGTTGGCCAGACCCATGTGCTCAAGGCGCTGATCAACGCCCTGGATAGCCAGCGCCTGCATCACGCCTATCTGTTTACCGGCACCCGTGGTGTGGGCAAGACCACGATTGCGCGAATTATCGCCAAGTGTTTGAACTGCGAGACGGGCATCAGCTCGACGCCTTGCGGGGTGTGCTCGATCTGTAAGGAAATCGACGAGGGCCGTTTCGTCGATTTGATCGAAGTCGACGCCGCCAGCCGAACCAAGGTCGAAGACACCCGTGAGCTGCTCGATAACGTGCAGTACTCGCCGAGCCGCGGACGCTTCAAGGTCTACCTGATCGACGAAGTGCACATGCTTTCGTCGCATTCCTTCAATGCCTTGTTGAAGACGCTGGAAGAGCCGCCACCCCACGTCAAATTCCTGCTGGCCACCACCGATCCGCAGAAACTGCCGGTCACCATTCTGTCGCGCTGCCTGCAGTTCTCACTGAAGAACATGCCGCCCGAGCGCGTGGTCGAGCATCTCAGCCATGTACTGGCGGCGGAAAGCATTCCATTCGAAGAGGATGCGCTCTGGTTGCTCGGTCGCGCGGCCGACGGCTCGATGCGCGATGCCATGAGCCTGACCGATCAGGCCATCGCCTTCGGTGAGGGCAAGGTATTGGCGGCCGACGTGCGGGCGATGCTTGGCACCCTCGACCATGGCCAGGTTTATGGCGTATTGCAGGCCTTGCTCGAGGGCGATGCGCGCGGGCTGATCGAGGCCGTGCGTCATCTGGCTGAACAAGGGCCGGATTGGAATGGCGTGCTGGCGGAAATTCTCAATGTGTTGCATCGCGTGGCCATCGCCCAAGCCTTGCCCGATGCCATCGACAATGGCCAGGGCGATCGCGACCGGGTGCTGGCGTTAGCCGAGGTGCTGCCCGCGGAAGATGTGCAGTTCTATTACCAGATGGGTTTGATCGGGCGCCGCGACTTACCGCTGGCGCCGGACCCGCGTAGCGGCTTCGAAATGGTGCTGCTACGCATGTTGGCGTTTCGCCCCGCGGGAACCGAAGACGTGCCCAGGGTGACACTAAAGCCGCTAGGGATTAGCCAGGCCACTGCTGATCCCCGCCCCAATCCAGTGGCCGGCGCTGCTGTGGCTGCGCCGGTCGTCGCTGTGGTTGAGCCCGTGCCGGTGGTGTCCACTCCATCTGCGGTTGTCGACCCCGTTAGTGCCGCCGAGCCTGAGCCCATCGCTGCGGAACCGCCGGCGCTGACCGCGCTGTCTAATGTATCGCCGGTCAGTCAGCCACAAGCGCTTATGCCACCTGCCGCAGAAGCTGCGGAGCCTGCGTCGAGCGTTGCGTCCGTTGCGCCGGTCCAGGATCTGCCATGGGAAGAGCAAAGCGTCGCAGCCGAGCCCGAGCCTGCACCGCTGATTGTTGCAGTGGCAGCCGATGAGCAAGCGCTGCAGGGCGACAATGAGACCAAGCCCGATGGCGAGGTCGAAAGCGACGAAGAGCCGCCACCCGGCGATTACGATTATGTGGAGATGGACGCCGAGTCGTTCGATTACGATTTCGATGCGGTAGCCAGCGAACAAGCGCCCGAGGCGCAAGTCCTGCCCGCTGCGCAACCTGCAACTGGCTTGGCCGCCGACTGGCTGGAGCTGTTTCCCAAACTCGGCCTCTCCGGCATGACCGGCAGTATCGGTGCCAATTGCACCTTGATAGCTGTGGAGGGCGACAGCTGGTTGCTGCACCTCGATCCCGGCCATAGCGCGCTGTTCAATGCGACCCAGCAGCGTCGTTTGAATGACGCCTTGAACCAGTACCATGGCCGCGAACTGGATCTGCAGATCGAACTGCGCAAGCCCGAACAGGAAACCCCGGCGCAGGCCGCCGCGCGCAAGCGCGCCAATCGCCAGCGCGAAGCCGAGGCGTCTATCCATCGCGACCCGGTTGTGCAGCAGATGATTCAGCAGTTCGCCGCGGTTATCCGCGCGGACAGCATCGAACCCCTGGATATTTCCACTAATGCTCCAGTAACCCCCTGATTACCGAGGACTAGCACCATGATGAAAGGTGGCATGGCCGGCCTGATGAAGCAGGCCCAGCAGATGCAAGAAAAAATGCAGAAGATGCAGGAAGAGCTGGCGAACGCCGAGGTGACCGGGCAATCCGGTGCCGGTCTGGTTAGCGTGGTGATGACCGGCCGGCATGACGTCAAGCGCGTCAGCCTGGACGACAGCCTGATGCAGGAAGACAAGGAAATCCTCGAAGACCTGATCGCCGCTGCGGTGAACGATGCGGTGCGCAAGGTGGAGCAGAATAGTCAGGACAAGATGTCCGGTATGACTGCGGGGATGCAGTTGCCCCCCGGCTTCAAAATGCCTTTCTGATTGGCCTCGTGCCGTCCAGTCGATGCGCATGGCTGCGTTGCCGACGGGCTCGGAATCCTCATGTGCTCCAGCACACTGCGGTTCCTCGTCCGTCGGCTCCTTGCCCTGCACGCAGCCTGATCGCCACTCTTACGGCCTTGACTGAACGGCCACAGAAAACTCCCGCTTAGCCACCCTAGTAGTCATCGAGTCCCCCATGAGTTTCAGCCCGCTGATCCGCCAACTGATCGACTCTCTGCGCATCCTGCCCGGCGTCGGGCAAAAAACTGCGCAGCGCATGGCGCTGCAGATGCTCGAGCGCGATCGCGGCGGGGCTTTGCGTCTGGCACAGGCGCTGACTCAGGCGATGGAAGGGGTGGGGCACTGCAAGCAGTGCCGCAGTCTCAGCGAGGATGAGGTCTGTCAGCTGTGCCTCGATCCGCGTCGTGACGACAGCTTGCTCTGCGTGGTCGAAGGGCCGATGGATGTGTATGCGGTGGAGCAAACTGGTTTTCGTGGGCGTTATTTCGTACTCAAGGGCCACCTTTCTCCGCTCGATGGTCTGGGGCCGGAAGCTATTGGCATTCCCGATTTGCTGGCGCGTATCGAGGCCGGCAGTTTCGCCGAAGTGATATTGGCCACCAACCCCACGGTGGAAGGCGAAGCGACGGCGCACTACATCGCTCAGCTGCTGGCCAACAAGGGCCTGATCGCCTCGCGTATCGCCCATGGCATGCCGCTCGGCGGTGAGTTGGAGTTGGTCGATGGCGGCACCCTGGCACATTCGATTGCCGGGCGTCGGCCGATTCAGCTGTAAGGCGCCTGCGAACTAGGCATCTCATCTGTAGGAGCGGCCCTGCCGTGATTGGCGGTGACGCCTAAGCCGCTTATGCCCTGGGATATGGCGTTATCTCCACCTTGTAAACCAAGCAAGCGCTCGGTATGTTCCCTGAAAGCCTCAGCGGGAACCGCCCATGTCTGCCTATCAAGAATATTTCGATGAATCCCACCAGCTGGTACGCGATTCGGTGCGACGTTTTGTCGAGCGGGAGATAGCGCCCGCGATCGACGATTGGGAGGAAGCCGAGGAGTTTCCCCGGGAGCTATATCTCAAGGCCGGTGCCGCGGGCATTCTCGGTATCGGTTACCCGGAGCACTACGGTGGTAGTCATGAAGGCGATCTGTTCGCCAAGGTCGCGGCCAGCGAAGAACTGATGCGCTGCGGTTCGGGTGGTCTGGTGGCCGGTCTCGGCTCGCTCGATATCGGCTTGCCGCCAGTGCTGAAATGGGCTCAGGCGGAGGTGCGCGAGCGAGTCGTGCCGCAGGTGTTGGCCGGGGAAAAGATCATGGCGCTGGCGGTGACCGAGCCATCCGGCGGCTCCGATGTGGCCAACCTGAAAACCCGCGCAGTGCGCGAGGGCGATTGTTATAGGGTCAGCGGCAGTAAAACCTTTATCACCAGCGGTGTGCGCGCCGACTATTACACGGTGGCGGTGCGTACCGGCGGCGAGGGCTTCGCTGGCGTGAGCCTGTTGCTGATCGAGAAGGGCACGCCGGGCTTCAGTGTCGGGCGCAAGCTGAAGAAGATGGGCTGGTGGGCTTCGGATACCGCTGAGCTGTTCTTCGACGATTGCAGGGTGCCGGTTACCAATCTGATCGGTGCCGAGAATATGGGCTTCGCCGGCATTATGGCCAACTTCCAGAGCGAACGGCTGTCGTTGGCGATCATGGCCAATATGACCGCGGAACTGGCGCTTGAAGAATCACTGAGGTGGGCCAGGGAGCGCGAAGCGTTCGGTAAACCCATTGGCAAGTTTCAGGTGCTCAAGCATCGCTTGGCGGAAATGGCCACCCAGCTGGAGGTGTCCCGCGATTTCACCTATCGCCAGGCGGCGAAAATGGCGGCGGGTAAGAGTGTGATCAAGGAAATTTCCATGGCCAAGAACTTTGCCACCGATGTTGCCGATCGGTTGACCTACGATGCTGTGCAGATCATGGGCGGCATGGGTTACATGCGAGAAAGCCTGGTCGAGCGGCTATACCGCGACAATCGTATTCTGTCGATTGGCGGCGGCTCGCGAGAAATCATGAATGAGATCATCAGCAAGCAGATGGGACTGTAGAGTGCAGCAGTAAAATGACGCGCAAAAAATAAGCCCCGCATCTGCGGGGCCTATTTTTTCGAACAGGACAGGGGGACTTAAGCCACCTGTACCTCTTCAGCCTGCATGCCTTTCTGACCACGAGCGGCCACGTAGGTAACAGTCTGGCCTTCTTTCAGGCTTTTGAAACCGTCGCTCTGGATTGCTTTGAAGTGCACGAACAGATCATCGCCGCCGTTAGTCGGGGTAATGAAGCCGAAGCCCTTCTCATCGTTGAACCATTTGACGGTGCCAGTTTCGCGATTAGCCATGATGTTTCTCTTAAATCGATACGAATTGCGGTGCCAGAGTGCTCATAGCACCTATGCGGTTTTGCTGATAACTACAAGTCAGCTCAGCCATAATAGGCCGTTTTTACGGGAAGTGTTGGCTTTAACGCTAATTATTCATATTTTTCTCAGATCAGGCGCTATTTCTCAGCCTGGCAAGGTCGCGCAGCGGCGGTGCGCCGAACAAACGACGGTACTCGCGGCTGAATTGCGAGGGGCTTTCATAACCGACCCGATAACTTGCGGTGGTGGCTTCCAGCCCTTCGCATAGCATCAGGCGTCGTGCTTCCTGCAGGCGCAGCTGCTTTTGATACTGCAGGGGGCTGAGTGCGGTGACGGCTTTGAAGCGCTGATGCAGGGTCGAACTGCTGAGATTGACCTCGCGTGCTAGGTTTTCGATGCGCAATGGCTGGTCATAGTGCTGATTGAGCCATTCGATGGCGCGAGCGATGCGTTGGCCCTGGCTGTCGGCGATGGCGATCTCATGCAGACGGCGGCCCTGGGGGCTGTGCAGCAGTCGATAAAATATCTCGCGCAGCGCCAGGGGGGCGAGCATGGCGATATCGCGCGGGTTTTCCAGCAGGCGGGTGAGGCGAATGACCGCATCCAACAACTGCTCGTCGATCCTGTCGAGGTACAGACCGCGGCCGCCCGTGGGGCCAGGGATGCCTATTGGTCCCGCATCCGCAATCAGGCTGGCGATCATTGCTGGCTCTATATCCAGGCATAGGCTGAGATAAGGTGTTTGCGCCGATGCCTGCAGCACATGGCCGCTGACCGGCAGGGTTACCGAGGCGACCAGGTAGCTCAGCGGATCGTAAATATAGCGTTCATCGGCCAGACGCACCTCCTTGCGGCCCTGGGCGATGATGCACAGGCATGGCCTATAGATCACCGGCATAGGCAGGGTCGGCTGGTCGCTGCGCACCAACTGCAGGCTGTCGATCGCCGTATGGTGCTTGCCTTCGTTGGGTGTCAGGCGTCGTACCAGGTTGGCCAATTCCTCCTGGCGTTGTGTCACGGCATTCTCTTGGATCGGGGTAGCGGCTGCGGGGCTTGGCATGGCGCGTCTCCTGGGAAGCGATTCGAGCTTATCCGGGACTTATGGGTACGTCTCGATTCTGCCTGAAGATATGCAGGATCAGGCAATCATTCACGCTGAACAGGCAAGTCTTGGGCAGTTGCAGCAAGGCTCGGCTTTGTCGCGTTTTTTTGCGCAAGAGCTTCAGGCAAGAATCGCCGAGCAATGGACTAACGTACAACCCGTCCAACTCCCTAGCCTCTGTGGTGTCGCGGCACATCTCGTTGCCGTTATCAGCAGAGGAAAATCGCCATGTCAGTCATTCAAGACGCAGTCATTCTAATCACCGGCGCCAGCAGCGGTATCGGCGAGGCCTGTGCCCGGTTGTTGGCGCAGAAGGGCGCGCGGGTGGTGCTGGGCGCCCGCCGCAGCGACAGATTGCAGGCATTGGCCGGCGAAATTCGCGAGGCCGGTGGTAGCGCTGAGTATCAGCGCCTGGATGTGACCAGCCGTGAGGACAGCCAGAAGTTTATCGACTTCGCCCTCGAGCGTTTCGGCCGCATCGATGTACTGGTCAATAACGCCGGCGTGATGCCGCTCTCGCCGCTCGGGGCGTTGAAGGTGGAGGAATGGGATCGGATGATCGATGTGAATATCCGTGGCGTTCTGCACGGTATCGCGGCGGCATTGCCGGTGATGCAGGCGCAGCGCAGTGGCCAGTTCATCAACGTCGCATCGATTGGCGCCTACAGCGTGGTGCCGACCGCCGCAGTGTATTGCGCGACCAAGTATGCGGTGCGGGCGATTTCCGAAGGGTTGCGCCAAGAGGTCGGCGGCGATATCCGCGTCACCCTGGTATCGCCAGGGGTGGTCGAGTCGGAGTTGGCCGAGAGCATTTCCGATGCGCCCACCCGTGAGCTGATAGAGGCTTATCGCCAGGTCGCGATCACTCCGGATGCGATTGCCCGCGCCATCGTTTATGCGATCGAGCAGCCGGCGGATGTCGAGGTCAGCGAATTGATAGTGCGGCCTACCGCTGGCCGCTAGGTCAAGTAGACCCCCCGGCAACCTGAAACCTTAGGAGATCAGCATGAGTGCGATCCATCTGGCGTTCATTCGCGCCCAACCGGGGCGTTCCGAACAACTCGGTGCCTGCCTGTTGAGCATGCTCGAACCCTCGCGCGGGCAGGTGGGTTGTCTGGGATTCGAGATTTGCCCGGTGGCGGGCGATCCATTGTTGTGGCGCTTGCAGGGAAGCTGGCGTTCGCTCGCCGATATGCACGCTTACTTTGCCGCACCCTTGTTACAGCGAGTATTGGCCCAGGCGCTGCGTGAAGGTTTGCTCGGTAGCTTGGACTGCAACCCTGATACGTCAATGCGAGCGGCCTGAAAACAATAAACCCGCGCCACTGTTGTATGCGCCGCGGGCTGTTCGCGACTGGCTTACTGAAGATTGGCCTTCAGCGCCGCGGCCGCTTGCTGTAAGGCAGCACGGCTACCGGCAACTTGGTTGACCGCGTTGAGCGGGCCGAAATCCTGGGGCTCCTGAGTATTCAGGTCGCCAGCGGCGGCGACCTGGGCCTAGTCGAGCAAGGTCAGGGTTACGTCGATATTGCCGCGGGTGGCGTTGGAGTATGGGCAGACCTGATGCGCACGCTCGATCAGCGTCTGCGCCTGCTGGTGATCCATACCTGGCAGGCTGATGCGCAGTTCGACTTCAATGCCGAAACCATTGGGGATGGCGCCGATGCCGACCACGCCTTCGATGGACGCGTCGGCAGGCATGGGCAGCTTGTCACGGCCAGCCACGAACTTCATGGCGCCGATAAAACAGGCCGAGTAACCGGCGGCGAACAATTGCTCGGGGTTGCTGCCTTGGCCGCCAGCACCGCCGAGTTCTTTCGGGGTGCTCAGGGCGACGTCGAGTACGCCGTCGGAGGAGATGGCGCGGCCGTCACGGCCACCGGTGGCTTCTGCATAGGCGCGGTAAACAACGTTTTCGATCGACATGGGAGTTTCCTCTGTAGCTGTTGGGTGGGAAGGCGGTTGCCCTGGCAGTCAGATCGTCTGATCTGTGATTACACGCTGCGCAGTAATTTTGCGCGCTAAGTAATTGGTGGTGAATTTAGTTCGTTAATAATTTGTGCGCAAGATATATTTTTGATCGTTTGGCTATATCGCCTACGAAATCGCGGAATAAGAGACCGAATAGTGGTCCAGGGTTCGGCTGTTTAGGAGCAGGGCAAGGCGCTACGAGAGCTGTCGTAGGCCATGACGAGGTGCGAGTCAGCTGGCGTTGAAAGCACTTAGCTGGGCAGGAAGTAGATCATCAGACAACCTTTTGCAGGCTGTTACGCAAGGTGATCAATTGGTCTTTGAGAGCCATCAGTTGCTCGACCGGTTGCGCGCTGGCGTTAACTATGCAGCCGGGGATGGACCTGGCCTGTTCGCGTAGGGCACGACCGGCGTCGGTCAGATACAGCTCGACTACGCGTTCATCGACGTTGCTGCGGGTACGCTTGAGTAATCCTTCGGCTTCCAAGCGCTTGAGTAGCGGAGTGAGGGACCCGGGGTCGGTCAGCAGTCGGGCACTGATTTCGCCAACGGTAATACCATCACCTTGCCACAGCACCATCATCGCCAGATATTGCGGATAGGTCAGGCCGAGCTCGCGCAGTAATGGCTTGTATACCTTGGTCATCAGCAGTGACGAGGAATAAAGGGCGAAACACAGCTGGTTATCGAGTAACAGTTCCGAGCAGGAATCTTGCTTGGCCATGGATGGCTCCAGCGGCAAATTTAGAATGTCGACAATTTATCGCGCTAACTACCGTTATGCCAACTAAACGGCAGGGTCAGCTTACCTGTTGCGCAAGCTGACCTGGGGGCTTCAGTTCTTCAAGTTGTCCAATTGCTGGGGTTTATTGTCGTCGGTCGGTTTGGCCAGGTTGTAATGCTGGAAGGCCTGGGCGATGGTCGCGCGCAATTGCTCGTCGTTCCAGGGCTTGGTGAGGAACTTGTAAATAGCCCCTTGGTTGATCGCATCGGTTACCGACTTCAAGTCGGTATAGCCGGACAGCACGATGCGGATGGTATCTGGGTAGAGATCCTTGACCCGACTGAGGAACTCGGTGCCGTTCATTTCCGGCATGCGCTGGTCGGAGAGAATCACCTGCACGTCGTGCTTGGCCAGCAGGGCAAAGGCGTCCTGGGCGCGGTTGGCGGTGAGGATGTTATAGCCATCGCGGCGCAGCACGCGGGCAAGGGCGCGGAGGATATTCTCCTCATCGTCGAGCAGCAGCAGGGTCTGCTTGTTGGCGTCGTCGATGCTGCCTGGCGAAGGCGGATTGCTGTGCAGCTCGTCCTGCTGACGGAGGAATACGTCCAGTTTGGCCAGTGGCATGGGTTTGGCGAAGTAGAAACCCTGGAACTCGTCGCAGTGGCTCTTCTTCAGGAAGGCGAATTGCGGCTCGGTTTCGACCCCCTCGGCGATCACCTTGAGTTTGAGGTGGTGGGCCATGGAGATGATGCCCTGGGTGATGGCCGCGTCGTTGCGGTCGCTGATGACCTCTTGAACGAATGAACGGTCGATCTTCACTTTGTCCACGGGCAGACGTTTGAGGTAGTTCAAACTGGAGAAACCGGTACCGAAGTCGTCGATGGCGATGCGCACACCGAGCGATTTCAAGGCGTGCAAGGTGAAGATGGCACGCTCGGCGTTATCCAGCAGCACGGTTTCAGTGATCTCCAGTTCCAGGCGGTCGGGGGCTAGTCCGGCTAGTTCGAGAGCCGCTTGCACGGTTTCGACGAAATTGCTTCGCTGGAACTGCACTGGCGAGATATTCACCGCCATCACGCCGTTTTGATAACCCTGGTCGATCAGTTTGCGTGCCGTCTGGCAGGCGGTGGCGAGCACCCACTCGCTGAGCGGGATGATCTGCCCGGTGTCTTCGGCCAGCGGGACGAACTGCGCCGGGGAAATGAATCCGTGCTCGGCGTGTTGCCAGCGCAACAGCGCTTCATAGCCGATGACACGGCCACTGCGCCCGTCGATCTGCGGCTGGTAATACAGTTCGAACGCCTCGGCCTCGATGGCCTTTTGCAGCGCATTGCGCAGGGTCACGCGCTCGCTGACCTTGAGATTGAGGTCTTCGGTGTACCACTGGTAGTTGTTGCGCCCCTGCTGCTTGGCCTTGAACATGGCCAGGTCGGCCTGCTGGATCAACTGCATAGGGTCTTCGACATTGCCGTCGCTCAGGGTGATACCGATGCTGGCGGTGATGCGCAGTTCGATTTTGGCGATCTTGTAGGGGCGCGCGATGCTCTCGATGACCCGGTCGACCACCAGCAGTACATCTTCTTCGCGGGCCAGATCAGGCAATACCACCACGAACTCGTCGCCACCCAGGCGCGCAACCGTATCGCCGGGGCGGATCTGCTGATTCATGCGCCGCGCCACTTCGATAAGGATCTGATCGCCGACCCCATGGCCCATGCTGTCGTTGATTGGTTTGAAGCCATCCAGGTCGATGAACATCACCGCCAGGCTGCGGCTGTAACGCCGGCTGATCTGGCAGCCTTGTTTCAAACGGTCTTCCAGCAACGAACGGTTAGGCAGGCCGGTGAGTACGTCGTGACTGGCGTTATAAGCCAGCTCGGATTCGTAACGCTTCTGTTCGGAAATATCGCTCAGCACGCCGATGAAATGGGTGATCTTGCCTTCGTCGTTGGGCACCGGGGCGATATACAGGTCGTTCCAGAACGGTGAGCCATCCTTACGGAAGTTGCGCAGTACCACATGGCTGTCGCGCTGCTCCGCCAGGCCCCTGCGGATCTCACCAATCCCCACCTGCTCGCGCTCGTCGCCCTGAAGAAAGCGACAATTCTGGCCTATGGCTTCGGCGGCGCTATAGCCGGTAATGCGCTCAAAGGCCGGGTTGACGTAGATGATCGGCAGGCTCTCGGCCTCGGCGTCGCAAATAATCGCGCCGTTGAAACTTGCCTCCAGGCTGCGCTTGAGCAGGCGTAGCTGTTTATCCGCTTCCTTGCGCGCGGTGATGTCGCGGAATGCCACGACCCAGCCGAGCGGGCCGCTGTCGTCCAGTAACGGCGCGCTGTCGTAGGCTATATAGCGTTCGCCTTTGTCCTTGAGCGGCAGATTGATTTCGCCGTGTTGATTGCTTTCGATGCCGTCGAGCTGCAGCGGTAGAAAATCGCTCAGGGTTTGGCCGAGCAAGGCTTGTGGCGAGTGGCCGAGCAGGTCGGCGGCGGCTGGGTTGATAAAGCTCAGCAGGCCCTGGCGGTCGATGGCCAGCAAGCCTTCGGCGATGCTGTCGGTGATCGCCGAGGTGAAGTCCAGCTGGCTTTTCAAGCGTCGCTCGCCGGCAATCACCGCCTGCATCAAGCGGTTGTTTTCCAGTACCGAAACGGCCATCTGGGCAAATTGCTGGGTGATCGCCAGGTCGTTCTGGTCGAACTCGCCCAGGCATTTTTCGCTGAGCTGCAACAGGCCGAGATTGTGTCCGGCATAGTCTTTCAGCGGAGTGGCAAGCCAGCCTTGCATTGGTGGATGGCTGTGTCCCAGTCGGTTGAGAGCGCTCCAGCGCGGATGTTGTTCCAAACCAGCCCGATCGAGCAGAACCGGCTGCTGGATCTCGCTGGCGAGGGCATGGATGCCGTCAACGTCGTGCGGGGGGTGGTAGTCTTGCCAGTCGGCGTATTTTTCCGACAACGAGAAGGCTTCGATCGACGTCTGTCCGTCGCCGCCTTGGAACAAAATCATGCTGGCCTGGTGGGTGCCGATCAACAGGCGCAGGCGTTCAGCCATGTAATCGAGCAGCGCCTGGCTGTCCATGATGCTGTTGATATTCACCGCGGTTTCGCTCAGGCCGCGCAGCAGCTCGGCCTGGTGTTCGGAACGCTGCAAGGTTTCGCGCAGGGTGCGGGTCATCTTGTTGCGTTCGCTGATGTCCTTGGCGATGCCGAAGACGCCGACGATGCGCTCGTCGACGATGATCGGCAGATTGGTCAGATCGAGCTCCACCAAGCTGCCGTCACGGGCGCGGCAATGCAGTTCGTAGTGCTGTGGTTCCCCCTTGAGCGCGGCCTTGATCCGTTCCTTGGCTCGCTGCAGGTCGTCCTCAACCAGCATCAGGGATATCGGACGTCCGAGCACTTCCTCTTCGCTATAACCCGAGAGTTTGCAGCCGGCCTGGTTCATGCCGGTGTAGCGACCTTTCAGGTCGAAGGAGAACACCGGGTCCGGGTTGAAGGTGAAGAGCGAGCGGAAGCGTTGCTCGCTTTCCAGCAGGCGCAAGCGGTCACGACGGCGCTCGATGGCGATGGCTGCGAGTTGGCCAAGGGTGCCGATCAGTTGCAGATGGTCGTCGTCAGGCGACCCGGGCTCGCGGTTGTAGATCGCGAAAGTACCGAGCACGTCGCCGTGGGGCGAGATCAGCGGGATCGACCAGCACGCGCGCAGGCCGTACTCCAAGGCCACGTCGTGCAATTGCTGCCAACACGGATCGCTGGCGATATCGTCGGTTATGACCAGCTGTCGGCGATACACCGCCGCGCCGCAAGAGCCTGCTGTCGGGCCAATCTCCAGGTTCTGCAAGATCTGCTGGTAGGCTTGCGGCAGGTTCGGCGCGGCGCCGACCTTCAGGTGTTGTTGATCCTCGTCGACCAGCATCACTGCGCACAGGGTATGGGCGGCTTGCGATTCGCCCAGTTGGCAGATGGTCTTGAGAATTTCCGTCAGCGCTTGATCGGTAGAAATCATATTGAGGATGTCGCGCTGATCCTCCGCGTAGGCTTCGTTCTGCAGCAGGCGGGTTATGTCGTGAGCCACGGCCAGCAGCGTGCGCTCGTTTTTCGACCACCAACCGGCGTACCACAGCAGGTTTGCGCTACTGCCATCCTTGCGCTGGTAACGGTTACGGAAACCCTGGAGCAGCTCGCCGCTCATGACCGCACGGGTCATGACTTCAGTACGCTGGCGGTCTTCGGGGACGACGAACTGCAGATAATGTTGGCCGAGCATTTCGTCTGGAGTAAAGCCAAGTATGGCCGCCGACGAGGGGCTGACTTGAGTGAAATGGCCCTGCTCATCGAATGAGCAAAGCAAGTCCATCGAATACTCGGTTATCCGCTGATTGAGCTCCTGTAGGTCGGCTTGGCGTTGCAGACTGCGTTCCAGTTCCTGGTTGCTATGCAGAAGATGTTGGGCATGTTCGATGGCCACATGGGCGAGGCGTTGGCTGATCATCAGAAAGAAGCTGAAGGCCAAACCGAGCAACATCACCAGGTTGGGCAGGAAGCCGCCGGCTTGCGTCGAAGTAGGTGTGCTGCGGAAACTGGCCAGGCGCCAGGTATTGGTACCGACTTGAATGGTCTGCTCGCCCACTTGGCTCGGAGGAGGGCTGGCGTCGAACTCTACAGTGTCGTGGAGCAACTGCTGATTCTGATAAACCCTCACGCCGAAGCCGCCAATGCGAGTGTCCAGGCTTTCCTGCAGCGTCAGGCCCAGGTCCAGGCTGGTCACCAGCGTCCAGTTGGTCGCATTGGGCAGCAGCAAACGGGTTGCCAGCAAGCCCTGCGGGGTAGGGGCGCTATATGCCGCGCTGAGCTGCGACTCGGTACTGGCTGGCAACTGTTGCAACCATTCGCGTAGCCGCGGCTGCTCGAGCAGGCTCTGCAGCTGTGCGCTGGGGTTGTCGCCGCGACCGCTTATCCGGCGCGTGCGCAGTTGCTCGTCGAGCAGGGCAACGACCTGGATATCGGGGAAATCCCTTAAGTAGCCGTGACTTTCCTGTTGCCATTCGCTGTCGCCGGGTAGGGCCGCCTCTTCTTGCCAATGTTCTGCGGTTCGCTGCAGCAACGAGCTCCGCTCGCTCATGGTGCTGCTGATGGAGTTCTGCAGTTTGGACATCAGCAGTTCGTTCTGCTGCTTGCCGGACTCGATACCCTGCAGATGCAGTAGATACCAACCGCCGCAGGTCAGCAGGACGCCCAGCGCGCCGGTCAATAAGCTCGCGCGGTCGAACAGCCGGCTGCGATTCGGCGGTAGCCGGGTCAGGCTTAATAGGCCCAGCCCGATGCATAAGGCGAAAAGGTTGGCGGTGCTATTGACGTGGTATCGGAAGCCGAGACGCCAATCGTTCAGGTTGGGCAGCCAGGTCGACAGCAGCGACAGGCCGGCGAGCGCTAAGACTATCAGCGCAATAGTCGTACCGAGGCGTTTGGCCCAGGGGCCCCAGTAGTAACTCGAGAAACCGATCGCGAGTAGGCAAAAAATCAGACTTAAGGGCGCGCGCATGCGTTCTGCGCCGTTGAGCAGCAAGTACTCGGGTTGCTGGCCGGTGTTTTTTAGCGCCAGGATCAGGGTGTAGACGCCGACCCCGAGCAACAGGGCGAAGCTGTACTTGGCCAGACGAGGCAATTGGTAGATGCAGCCGAACAGGCCAACACCCAGCAGTATCGCCGCGATGGATGCATCGGGTAGCAATACCACCTGAGCGCTGCTCGGCATTGGCAGGATCAAGTAGCCCGCCAGGCTGATTCCGCCAACGGCCAGGATGGCGCAGGCCTGGATGTGCAGGAAGGCCTGATAAATCATGTAACGGGTTCTGATATCCATCCGTGAATCCTGTGATCTATAGAGGAAGCCGCGTTACGGCATAGCGGTTACGGCGCCGCCTGCGGATCGTCAAGATCTTCGAGCAATACCGCGCCGTCGTCGTCGCGGGTCACACGGGTAATGCCGGGGTGCTCGGCCTCCAGGCGCAACAATTCTTGCTGTTGGCGCTCGATAGCACTTTGTTGTTGGCGCAATTGCACCAGCAGGCGCTGGTTCTCATCGCGTAGTAGGTACATGTCAATGGCGCTGCGTACCGCGGTTTCGATCTCGAGGTCTTCCCAGGGTTTGGAGATGAAGCGGTAGACTTCCGCCTGGTTGATGGCCTGCATCATCGATTGCCGGTCGAAGTGCCCGGTCAGCAGTATGCGTACGGCGTTGGGTTGGCGTTGTTTGGCAAATTGCAGGTATGTGACACCGTCCAGGTGCGGCATCTTCAAATCGGAAATGATGACCGCATAGGTGTGGACGGTCAGGGCTTCCAGTGCCTCCTGCACATCGGTGAAAGCATGCACTTCCCAGTTATTCGGACGGAGCATGCGCTGCAGCGTCTTGAGAATCTGCGGTTCGTCATCCAACAACTGAATTTTGATCATGGCGCTTTCTCCGTGGCGAGGGTGGCATCCTCGGCGGTGCGGACGAACAGGGTGTAATGGCCTTCTTCACTGGCTTCGAAGGCAATCAATTTGTCGATGAGCAAGGCATTAAGCTGTTTACCTTCATTGAGCAGGAGCATGCCGTTGTTGGCGTGCAGGTTGCGGGCGAGCACCATGCCCGGCTCCAGGCGACGGGTATCCAGGGCGAGGATGCTCGGGTCAGCGAGGGTGACGTCGGGTGCCAGTTCGGTGCAAAGCTTGACGAATTGTTCGGTCAGCGTTGGATCGTAGAGGCGTCCGCTGTATTTGGTGATCAGTAACAGCGCTTCGTCGCGGGTCAGTTTGCGCTCGAGAATGATCCCGCGTTGCAGTTCGATGAAGTCCACCGACAGCTTAAGCAGGCGCGAGCCGAAGGGCGTGGCTTCGCCCTTGAGCCGATCGGGAAAACCGCTGCCGTCCCAACGTTCCTGGTGATGACGGATCAGGCGGGCGGCGTCTTGCAAAGGCTCCAGCGCCATCAGCAGGCTTTCGCCTTGCACCGGGTACTGGCGATGGCGTTCGCGCTCCTCCTTGTACAGCAGGTCGGAAGGGCGGCTGAGCAATTGATCGTCCCAGGTCAGTTTGCCGACGTTATAGAGTGCCGCGGCCATGGTCAGGTCATGGCTGGGGCCGGTGCCAAGGCCGTATTGTTCGGCATAGGCGCGAACCAGGGCGATGACCTGGGTGTTGGTCTGTTTGTCGCGCGGGATGCGCTGGTTGACCAGGCTGGAGAACACCTCGGTCGCCATCACGTAACTGCGCTTGAGTTCTTCATAGGCCAGGTCGAGCATATCGGCCGTTTGCTCGAGCTCGGAGGTGCGTGCCAGAACACGCTGCTCGAGGGTCGCGTTGAGATCCTGCAAACGTTGGTTCTGTTCCTGGGCCAGGGATTCCAGGCGAATCCGCTCACGCTCCGAGTGCTGATAGGCCAAGGCCTGTTGGATGGTCAGGCGCAGTTCGTCATCGACCCATGGCTTGCTGATATAGCGGTAGATCTGGCCCTGGTTGATGGCGCGGATGGTAGTGCTGATATCGGCATAGCCGGTGAGCAGAATGCGCATGGTCGTCGGCCAGTGTTTCTGCACTTCGGCCAGCAAGGTAGCGCCATCCATGCCTGGCATGCGCGCGTCGGAAATCACCAGGTCGACTGGTTGTTGACGCAGTATCTCCAAAGCTTGTTCGCCGCCGCTGGCGATCTGCACGCTATAGGGCTGGCCTCTTAGTACGCGCCGCAGGCTGCTGAGAATGTTTTCTTCGTCGTCGACCAACAGCACGCTGGCGACGGCAGCTGTACTCGATTCATTCATAGTGACCGGGGTCTTCCATGGTGAGTTGCTCGGTAGGTTGCTGAACGGGTAGCCAGACACGGAAGCGTGTGCCCTCGCCCTGAGTGCTGAAGACTTCGATGCGGCCGTTGTGTTTGCGGATGATGTTGTACGAAAGCGATAGACCGAGACCGGTGCCCTTGCCCACAGGTTTGGTGGTGAAGAAGGGCTCGTAGATGCGGTTGAGCAGATGTGGTGCGATGCCCTGGCCGGTATCTTCAACCTCGAGCCAGACCCAGTCACCTTGGTGGCCGCTGCGCAGAGTGATGCGGCCGAACTGTTCGATGGCGTGAGCGGCGTTGATCAGCAGATTCATAATGACCTGGTTGATCTGCGACGGCATGCATTCCACTTCCGGCAACTGACCGTATTCCTTGATCACCTCGGCTTTGTACTTGAGCTCGTTGTTGACCACATTTAGGGTGGTATCGAGGCCGCGGTGCAGGTCGGCGTGACGGAACTCGTCTTCCTCGATATGAGAAAAGTCCTTGAGCGAGGTGATGATTTTCTTCACCCGTTCGATGCCATCCTCGGACTCGCCGATCAAAGCTTCGACATCGTTGCGGATGTAGTCGTATTCCATGCTGCGTTTGAGCTGACGCAATTCATCGAGATCGGCGGCGCCATCCACCGCGTCGATGATGCGGAGCAGATCGTGGACGTAACCGGCGAGGGTTTTCAGGTTGGAGAAGACATAACCGATCGGATTGTTGATCTCATGGGCGACCCCCGCTGCGAGTTGGCCGATGGCGGCGAGCTTTTCCGATTGCAGCAACTGGGCGTTGGCTTTTTCCAGCTTCTTGATCAGCTGGTCCTGCTCGATTTGCTTGCCACTCAGGGCGTTCAGCGCCGCGTCCAGCTGCTCGTTGGAGCGCGCAAGCTCGGTGGTGTCATACAGCAGCAGACCAAAGCACAGCTGCTCGTCCAAACCGCGAAACGGAAACAAAAGGGTGCTTTGCAGCATCAGCGGCACAGCCTGCCCGGAAGCATTGAACGGCAGGTGGATGAGATAGGGGTTCTCCCGCCACTGGGTATTGACGTGCTCGCCGTGGTCGCGGGCGCCGGTGAGCATCTTGTTCAGGTGCGGCGTGTCGGCTTCCGGGAAGACGCTGGTCAACAACTGCTGGCGCGCCTGCTGCAGCGACTTGCCACTACACTGGCTGATGAATTGATTCCAATATTGAATGCGCAGGTCTGAGTCGAGAATGATTACGCCGATTTCAACGTATTCAACTAGAGCACTGGCCAAATCAATTTGGCGGCTGTCCATGGCTAGCTCCATGTAATTTGGTGCTGTGGTATTTAGTGTGAGAGTGGTCTCGTTTTGCAGATTGGAGTATTGACTAGAACTTGGCGTCTGTATATTGGCGCTCGATCATCGGCTCCTTATGATGCTTTACTTTCACCCTGCCCATCGTTCAGGTTAGCCCATGGAACATGATTCAGCGGATGATTCGGTCATCCAATATCATTTCGAGTTCGCCGATGGTCGCAGTTGGCAGCACCGAGTCGATCTCGACTCCACGCCAGCTGTCGGGCAGCCGCTCGAAGTCTTGCCGGAGTGGACCCGCCTGGGTTTTCAGCAGTGTAGTCATTGCCCGCTGCGCGAAGCCGACTCCCCTTATTGCCCGTTCGCCGTGGCGCTGCTCGAACCGGTGGAGGTACTGGCGCAATTGCCGTCCTATGAGAACGTTGCGGTGCAGGTATTGTGGCGTGGGCGGGATATTCGTCAGCGCACCACCCTGCAGCGAGCCTTTGGCTCTCTGCTCGGGGTCATAGGGGCGAGTTCGGGGTGCCCACATACGCGCCTGTTAAAGCCCATGGCCTGGTTCCACCTGCCGTTCAGCAGCAGCGACGAGACGCTTTACCGGGTATTCGGCACTTTCTTGCTGGGTCAGTATCTGCGTCAGCAGCGAGGCTTAAGTTCGGATTGGACGCTGAGCGATCTGCGTGAGCTCTATGGCAATCTGCGTTTGGTCAATAAGGGGATGACCAAGCGTCTGCGGGGGGCGGCGCTGGAAGACTCCGGGCCTAATGGCATGATCTTGCTCGACTTGTTGGCGGCGGACACGCTGTATTCGCTGGATCAGTACGACGGCGAGCTGGATCGTTTTTTTGAGGAATTTTTCCACTAGCAGGCTTGCCGCCTCAAGGTTTTGAATCTCATCTCTTCTGGCCTCACGAACTCCGGTGAGGTGATCGATGGATAATGGCTGCGCTCAAGGCGGTTAAACGCGATAAGGATTATTAATGATCGAAGCCACCTGGATCGCTTTCGCTTTTGTCATGGGGCTGGGTGCGCGTTCTATTGGTCTGCCGCCGTTAGTCGGTTACTTGGGAGCTGGTTTCGCTTTGGCCAGCTTCGGCGAGCTGATTGGCGTTGGCCCGCGTGACAGTGAGGCGTTGGGGCATATTGCCCATCTGGGCGTGCTGTTATTGCTGTTTACCGTGGGCCTGAAGTTGAAATTGGGCAATCTGGTGCGGCGCGAGGTGATCGGCGGCGGCTTGCTGCATTTCGCCATTTCCAGTCTGGTTTTCCTCCCGGCGATCCTGCTGATTCTCGATCTGGTCTGGCAGCAGGCATTGCTGCTGGCCATGGCCTTGTCGTTCTCCAGCACCGTACTGGCGGCCAAGGTGCTGGAGGGCAAGCGCGAACTACGCGCGTTTCACGGGCGGGTGGCGATAGGCGTGTTGATCATTCAGGACCTGATCGCCTTGGCGGTCATGAGCCTGGCGGCTGGCGACTTGCCTTCGCCCTGGGCCTTGACTGTATTTGCCTTGCCCCTGCTGCGCCCATTGCTGTTCCGCCTGCTCGATGCCAGCGGCCACGAGGAGTTGATGGTGCTGCTGGGGCTGTTGTTGGCGCTGGTGGTCGGTGGCTATGGTTTCGAGCAGCTCGGTCTCAGCTCCGAGTTGGGCGCGCTGGCATTCGGCGCCATGCTGGCCAAGCATAAGCGGGCCACCGAACTGTCCAACTCGCTGTGGGGCATCAAGGAAGTCTTCCTGGTCGGTTTTTTCCTGCAGATCGGTATTGGCGGCTTGCCGGATGCGCATGCACTGGCGTTTGCAGCGGTAATGGCGCTGCTGTTGCCATTGAAGGGGCTGTTGTTTTTCTTCCTGTTCCTGCTGTTTCGCCTGCGTGCGCGCAGCGCTTTTCTCAGCGGCGTCAGCCTGACCAATTACAGCGAGTTCGGCCTGATCATGGCCAGTGTAGTGTTGCCGCAGTGGATGATTCCGTTGGCAATCACGGTGGCGCTTTCGTTCGTCATCTCCGCGCCGCTCAACCGGATCGCCCATCCGCTATATGAGCGACTGGCCAGACGGCTTATCCCCTTGGAGCGTGATATCCGCCACCCGGATGAGCAGCCGTTGTCGCTTGGCGATGCCCAGGTACTGGTCATGGGCATGGGGCGGACCGGTCGAGCGGCCTACGATCGCCTGCAGGAAAAAGGTTTCAAGGTCGTCGGCCTCGATTCTGACCCCGTGGTCATCGAGTTCAGCAAGCAGGCAGGGCGCCGGGTGCTGTTCGCCGACGGTGAAGACCAGATGTTCTGGCAGCACCTGGGGATGCCAATGATCGAAGCGGTGGTGCTGGCACTTAACGATGCCGAGGCGAAGGTCATTGCTACCCGCAAGCTGCGTGAGCGGGGGTTCGATGGTTTGGTGGTTTCCCATGCCCTGTACGAGGATATCGCCAGGCGCATTCAGGAGGCCGGCGTCGATCACACTTACCTGACCATGAGCGAAGCCGGCGCCGGGCTTGCCGAACACGTCTGCCGCGACTTGCAGGCCAGGGGCTAGCAGGCGGACGGTAAAGTCCGTAGCCCAGATAAGCCTTGGCGCAATCCGGGATTATCCGATAGGGGCTACGGGTTGTATCAGAGCCGTTGCTGGCGCAATTCGGCCACTTCGCCGCGCAAGGCTTTCAGTTCGTCGAGCAGCAATTGTTCGGTTTTTGAGGGCGGTGCCAGCAGGGCTTCCTGGTCGTGGGTGGCCTGCATGGCATTGACCACTACGGCGATAAACAGGTTGAGCATGGTGAAGGTGGCGATCAGGATAAACGGCAGAAAGTACATCCAGGCCAGTGGGTATTGTTCCATCACCGGTCGTACGATGCCCATCGACCAGCTTTCCAGGGTCATCACCTGGAACAAGGTATAGAGGCTGGCGCCAAGGCTGCCAAACCACTGGGGAAAGGCCTCGCCGAACAATTGGGTGGCCATCACTGCGGCCACGTAAAACACCAGGCTCAGCAACATGGCGATGCTGCCCATGCCCGGCAGCGACGACAGCAGCGCCTGGACCACGCGGCGCATGTTCGGGTTGATCGAAATCAGCCGCAGCACGCGCAACACTCGCAACGCGCGCAGCACCGCGAAGGGGCCGCTGGATGGCACCAGGGCCACGCCCACCACCAGGCAATCGAAAACCGCCCAGGGGTCGCGCAGCAAGCCGAAGCCGCGGGCGACGAAGCGTAGCGCCAGTTCGATGATGAACAGCACCAGGATCAGCTGATCCAGCGCCGTCAGCAGGCTGCCCCATTCGGCCATCAGGCTGGGCGAGGTTTCCATGCCGAGAATGGCCGCGTTGAGGATGATCAAGGCGGTAATCAGGCGGGTGAGGGTAGTGCTGTCCATCAGCGCAGCCAGGCGCGGGCGCCAAGTGGCGTCGCTTGGCGCGAGAGTTTCTTCGGTCATGGTTGGGTCGTTATCGGTCGTTAAGGGCGAATGCGGTGAGGCTGAAGGTAGGGATGCCGGCATCCTGCAGTTTTTGTGAGCCACCCAATTCCGGCAGGTCGATAATGGTCGCGGCTTCGTGCAGGCCCGCGCCCATACGCCGCACCAGCTGTGCGGCGGCCAGCAGGGTGGCACCGGTGGCGATCAAGTCATCGAACAGTAGTACGCTGTCGCCTTCACAGAGGCTATCGGCTTGTACTTCGAGCAAGGTGTCGCCGTCCTCGCTGGCGTGGCGCTCGTTGAGCACATCACCCGGCAGTTTGCCTGGTTTACGGAACAAAATCAGCGGCTTGTTCAACTCGTAAGCGATGATCGAACCGATCAGAAAACCGCGTGCTTCGATGATGCCGATATGGCTGAACTCGGTCTCGACATAACGTTGGATAAAACTATCGGCGACCATGCGCAGCGCCCTTGGCGACTGCAGCAGGGGGCCGATATCGCGAAAGGTCATGCCTGGTTTGGGAAAGTTGGCGACCGGGCGGATCAGGGTCTTGATGCTGAATTCGTCGAAAATCATTGTGTAGACCCTCGGTTAGCAGCTAGCACGCCCATGGAGCCCGCCCGGCGAAATCAGCCGTCGATATTGCCGCCCGCCAGGGCGCAGAGCTCGATGGGGTTGAGAATATGCACTTCCTTGCCTTCGGCTTCGAGCAGCTTGTTCTGCTGGAAACGGGTGAATACGCGGGACACGGTTTCCACTGCTAGGCCCAGGTAGTTGCCGATTTCGTTGCGCGACATGCTCAAACGAAACTGGTTGGCAGAGAAGCCGCGGGCGCGAAAACGCGCGGACAGGTTGACCAGAAAGGTGGCGATGCGCTCGTCGGCGGTTTTTTTCGACAGCAGCATCATCATTTGCTGATCGTCGCGAATCTCCCGGCTCATGATACGCATGAGCTGACGCCGCAGCTGCGGCAGCTGCACCGACAACTCGTCCAGGCGCTCGAAGGGAATTTCGCAGACCGAGGTGGTTTCCAGGGCCATGGCGGAAACCGGATAGGCTTGGCTGTCCATGCCGGACAGTCCGACCAGCTCGCTGGGTAAGTGGAAGCCGGTAATCTGCTCTTCGCCGGTGTCGCTCAGGCTGAAGGTTTTCAATGCGCCGGAACGCACCGCGAATACCGAGGCGAACTCATCGCCCTGGCGGAACAGGTATTCGCCTTTCTTCAGAGGACGGCCACGTTTGACGATGTCGTCCAGGGCGTCCATGTCTTCCATATTCAACGACAGTGGCAGGCACAGGCCGGACAAACTGCAATCGTTGCAGTGGATCTGATGCGGGCTGTGCATCTTGATGTTTTCGGACATCGTTTTGATTCCCGGGGGTGAACGCTGACTGCTGGTTAGGTTACAGCAGGGTGGCGGTATCAGCCAGCCGAGACATGCTTTACCTGATAGCGAAATGGTCGCAGGCGACTACTGTAGAAAAAGAATATTGTTCCTGGCCGTTTCGTCAAGTTCGTTAATGTTGCGCGGCAACCTCGAATTTCCACGGCCAGGTCGTCCAGGCGGCTAGATCACCCGGGAAAAATGCCGGCTGCTTTGCTCGCTCAAGTAGCGGTCAAATAACATGCACAGCGAACGCACCAGCAGACGACCGGCAGGTTGCACGCTGATGCTCTGGCTGTCGACGCGGATCAGACCGTCCTGGGCCATTTGCTGCAGTTGTGGCCAGATATCGCTGAAGTAATCACGCACGTTGACGCTATGGGTTTGTTCGAGCTCGCTGAAGTCCAGGCGAAAGTTGCAGAGCAGCTGTTGGATCGCCGCCCGCCGCACCAGGTCATCGGCGTTGCAGCGCAGGCCGCGTTGGGTCGCCAGTTGTTGCGTATTCAGGGCCTGCTGGTAGAGGTTCAAGTCGCCGACGTTTTGGCAGTAAAGCTCGCCGATCTGGCTGATCGCCGATACGCCGAGGCCGATCAGGTCGCAATGGCCGTG
>CAMPJN010000014.1 GCA_946886875.1 uncultured Pseudomonas sp. | reverse complement strand
GGCTACGACGTGGTGGTGCCGTCCAACCAGTTCCTGGCCAAGCAGATCAAGGCCGGTGTGTTCCAGAAGCTCGACAAATCCAAGCTGCCAAACTGGAAGCACCTCAATCCAGACCTGATGAAGGCCCTGGAAAACGCCGACCCGGGCAATCAGTACGCCTTCCCCTACCTGTGGGGCACCACCGGTATCGGCTATAACCCGGAGAAGGTCAAAGCCGCGCTGGGCGTCGACACCATCGACTCCTGGGACGCGATCTTCAAGCCGGAAAATATGGAAAAGCTCAAGGCATGTGGCGTCTCCATGCTCGATGCGCCGGATGAGGTTTACGCCGCCGCGCTGCATTACCAGGGCATGAACCCGAACCCGACCAGCGTCGACGACGTGAAAAAAGCCGAAGAGCTGCTGATGAAGGTGCGTCCTTACGTCACCTACTTCCATTCCTCGAAGTACATCTCCGACCTGGCCAACGGCAACATCTGCGTCGCCCTGGGGTGGTCCGGCGATATCTTCCAGGCTCAGGCCCGCGCCGAAGAAGCCAAGAACAACGTGCCGGTTTCCTACGCCATTCCTAAAGAAGGCGCGGCTTCGTTCTTCGACATGATGGCGATCCCCGCCGACGCCAAGAACGTCGAAGCGGCGCATGCCTTCCTCAACTACATCCTCACCCCGGAAGTGATCGCGCCGATCACCGACTACGTCGCCTACCCCAACGGCAACAGCACCGCCACCCCGCTGGTGGATGAGGAAATCCGCAACAACCCG
The DNA here is from genome assembly GCA_946886875.1 of uncultured Pseudomonas sp. Next base: position 22,854 of record CAMPJN010000014.1, on the reverse strand, counting down.
GGCATCTATCCGACCGAAGCCGCGAGCAAGAAGCTCTACACCTTCTCCGAGCTGAGCCCATCGGTACAACGTGCCGTCACCCGCAGCTGGACCAAGGTCAAGTCGGGCCGGTAAGCGCAAACGAAGCGATCCAGGTTCTGGCGGGCAACCCCGCCAGAACCCTGACAATAAAAAAAGGAAGCTTGCAGATGTGTCTCGATTCCTCCGGCGGGGTCCCGGCCTCGCCCTGACGCTGCGGTCTGTATCGTTCGGCAGCGAACACTATTTTTTCTATGAATTCGGAGCCTTTTGGCGGTCTGTCAGACAACCAGAGAAGCCATAGGCACGCATTTTTTTTGGTAATACCTCGACGGATGCGCGGTTAGCTAAGTCAGTTCAATCATTTCGAAACGCCGGGCCGTCGGGGTCGGGCGCTACTTTTGCGGGAGTTCGGTAATGGCAGTTGCATCCAGTGCCTATAAAAAGGTTCTCGAAGGCGGTCAGCAACCCAAAGAGGTGCTGGTCAAGATCGAGCGGGTGACCAAGAAGTTCGACGAAACCATTGCGGTCGACGATGTGTCCCTGACCATCAACAAAGGCGAGATTTTCGCCCTGCTCGGTGGTTCGGGCTCGGGTAAATCCACCCTGCTGCGCATGCTCGCCGGTTTCGAACGGCCAACCGAAGGGCGCATCTGGCTCGACGGCCAAGACATCACCGACCTGCCGCCCTACGAACGGCCGATCAACATGATGTTCCAGTCCTACGCGCTGTTCCCGCATATGAGCGTTGCCGATAACATCGCCTTCGGCCTCAAGCAGGATCGCCTGCCGAAAGCCGAGATCGATGCCCGCGTCGATGAAATGCTCAAGCTGGTGCAGATGAGCCAGTACGCCAAGCGCAAGCCGCATCAACTGTCCGGCGGCCAGCGTCAGCGCGTGGCCCTGGCCCGCTCCCTGGCCAAGAGCCCGAAATTGCTGTTGCTCGACGAGCCGATGGGCGCGCTGGACAAGAAACTGCGCTCGCAGATGCAGCTTGAGCTGGTGGAAATCATTGAGCGGGTCGGCGTGACCTGCGTGATGGTCACCCACGACCAGGAAGAGGCCATGACCATGGCCCAGCGCATCGCCATCATGCACCTCGGTTGGATCGCTCAGATCGGCAGCCCGGTGGACATCTATGAAACCCCGACCAGCCGCCTGGTCTGCGAATTCATCGGCAACGTCAACCTGTTCGAAGGCCAGGTAGTCGAGGACATGGAAGGTCACGCGCTGATCGACAGCCCCGACCTGGAACGCAACATCTACGTCGGCCACGGCGTCAGCACCTCGGTGCAGGACAAGAGCATCACCTACGCCATCCGCCCGGAAAAGCTGCTGGTCACCACCGAGCAGCCGAGCTGCGAATACAACTGGTCGCGCGGCACCGTGCACGACATCGCCTACCTGGGCGGCCATTCGGTATTCCACGTGGAATTGCCGAGCGGCAAGATCGTCCAGTCCTTCGTCGCCAACGCCGAGCGCCGTGGCGCCCGACCGACCTGGGACGACCAGGTCTATGTGTGGTGGGAGGATGACAGCGGGGTGGCATTGCGCTCATGAATATTTCCCGAAGCCTCAGCCGTCGTCTGCCCAAGGGCCGGCACTTCGTAATCGGGGTGCCCTTCCTCTGGTTGTTCCTGTTCTTTCTACTGCCATTCATCATCGTTCTGAAGATCAGCTTCGCCGAGGCCGCGGTGGCCATCCCGCCGTACACCGAGATTTACACCTGGGTGGAAGGCAAGCTGTCGATGGTGATCAACCTGAGCAACTACATCTTCCTCAGTGAGGACGACCTCTATCTGGCCGCCTACCTCGGCTCGCTGAAGATGGCGTTTTTCAGCACCTTGCTGTGTTTGCTGATCGGCTACCCGATGGCCTATGCCATCGCCCGCGCCGATAAGGAAATGCAGACGGTATTCCTGCTGCTGATCATGATGCCGACCTGGACCGCGATCCTGATCCGCGTCTACGCCTGGATGGGCATCCTCAGCAGCAACGGCCTGCTTAACAGCTTCCTGCTCGGCATCGGCCTGATCGACGAACCGATCCGCATCCTTAACACCAATGTCGCGGTGTATATCGGCGTGGTCTATTCGTATCTGCCCTTTATGATCCTGCCGCTGTTCGCCAACCTGGTGAAGCACGACCAGAGTCTGCTGGAGGCAGCGTCCGACCTGGGCTCGAGCAACTTCAACAGCTTCTGGAAAATCACTGTGCCGCTGTCGAAAAACGGCATCATCGCCGGCTGCATGCTGGTGTTCATTCCGGTGGTCGGCGAATTCGTCATCCCCGAGCTGCTTGGTGGTCCGGAGACGCTGATGATCGGCAAGGTGCTCTGGCAGGAGTTCTTCAACAACCGTGACTGGCCGGTGGCCTCCGCCCTGGCGGTGGTGATGCTGGCGATCCTGATCGTGCCGATCATCCTCTTCAATCGTAACCAAGCCAAAGAGATGGAGGGCAGAGCATGAGCAAGTACCGTTTCTCCAACATCATGCTGTGGGCCGGCCTGATCTTTATCTACCTGCCGATGCTGATCCTGGTGATCTACTCGTTCAACGGCTCGCGCCTGGTCACTGTGTGGGGCGGCTGGTCGCTGAAGTGGTATATCGGCCTGCTCGACAACACCCAGTTGATGAGCGCGGTGATGCGTTCCCTGGAAATCGCCTGCTACACCGCGGTTGCCGCGGTGGCGCTGGGTACCATGGCAGCCTTCGTGCTGACCCGGGTAACCCGCTTCAAGGGCCGCACCCTGTTCGGTGGTCTGGTCACCGCGCCGCTGGTGATGCCTGAAGTGATTACCGGTCTATCGCTGTTGCTGCTATTCGTGGCCATGGCGCAACTGATCGGCTGGCCGGCTGAGCGTGGCGTGCTGACCATCTGGATCGCTCACACCACCTTCTGCGCCGCCTATGTCTCGGTGGTGGTGTCGGCGCGCTTGCGCGAGTTGGACATGTCCATCGAAGAGGCGGCCATGGACCTGGGCGCCAAGCCCTGGAAGGTGTTCTTCCTGATCACCATCCCGATGATCGCGCCCTCGTTGGCGGCCGGCGGCATGATGTCGTTCGCCTTGTCGCTGGACGATCTGGTACTCGCCAGCTTCGTCTCCGGCCCTGGTTCCACTACCCTGCCGATGGAAGTTTTCTCCGCCGTGCGCATGGGCGTGAAGCCGGAAATCAACGCGGTGGCCAGCCTGATCCTGCTCTCGGTGTCGCTGATCACCTTCCTGATCTGGTTCTTCGCCCACCGCGCCGAAGGAGCGCGCAAGAAAGCCATCCAGCAAGCCATGGACGAAAGTACCGGCGCCAACCTGCAAAGCGGCCCCGACAGCCGCCGCGACCCGTCGCAGCAGCACGCCGTGGCCTAGCCGAGTAGGGCGGACATGCCGAAGGCTTGTCCGCCGCTGCGCTCTGCGGTGGGCAAGGCTTCGAAATCGGCTCTGGTAGCCCGGGTTGCGCGTTGCTTTTGCCGTGTGGCGGTCGAATACACCGTTTGACCCAACCATGGTCGACCAAAAAACTTGCGCAGGGACATAGGATCTACCAGAGCGATGCCGCTGGAAGAGAATTGACGACTGCTAGCGTTTCGACTGAGCCTGAAAAAACCGCCAAATGACATCCGTCGCGTTCAGCGCTGAACTGGGCGTATCGCCCCTGCGACTTCCCGGCTGTCCGCCCGGCCAGGCATGGCCATTGTCCTTGAGCAGATACAACTCGACGGCCCCACCGGGCGCACAGGTGTAGCGCCATAGCAGGTAGCGGCCATGGTCCTGTTGTGCCGGAGTCGCGGCGCAGCCGTTCGCCTTCGCCCAGAAGCTCGCCTGCGCCAGCGCCGGCTTGGTTGGCGTGCCGTCCCAGGCATCGCTAACGCGCCCGCCAGGAGGGCCGCCGAGGTGGGGCACCGCCTTGTCGAGCATGCCGTTGATCATCAGCGCGGCGACCGGGCCGCGCGGCTGCGGCTCGTCGCCGAACAGTGTGGCGACCAGCGGGGCGATGGCGGCGAGTTTGTCCGACAGTTCGATGCCGAGGCGATGGCTCATCAGGCCGCCATTGGACATGCCGGTTACATAGACCCGCTGCGGATCGACCGGATAATCCGCGATCAGGCGCTCGATTAGCGCGCTGATAAAGGCCACATCGTCGATATTCCGCTTCATCGCATAGCCGCAGCAATGGCCGGCATTCCAGGTCAGGAGTTTGCCCGCGAACCGCCCGCTGCCCTCGGGATAGGCGACGATAAAGCCTTCCTGTCTGGCTTTCGCAGTGAAGCCGCTCATGTTTTCGGCAATGGCCGCATTACCGCCACCACCATGCAGGACCAACACCAGGGGCACGCGCTCAGTTGGCTGATTCGCCCCTAGGTGCGCGGCACGCACCACATAGCTGCGCTCGCTGCCGTTAACCTTGAGCGTTTGCCGCGCGTCCTGCGCGGCATGGGCCACGGAGGCGGCGAACAGGCCCAGCATGGCGAGGATAACTGTTGCCCTGCACGTCGCGATGGCGTTCATGATCGACCTCTGCTGATGTGACTGCGGCGTAGCTGCGCTTTGCTTTGTTTGCTGGGCAGCGTGGCGACATATTCGAGCGCCCGATCGAGCCACAGGGGCAGTCGCGCCTGGGCATCGGCAGCGGTTTGATCGACATAGATAAACCCGCTCAGCACCTTCCCGGTGAAATCCATCTTCCGCGCATCGGGCTCTTCCAGCGCCGCCGCGTAGCGCTCGGTGCCCACGCGCAGCATCAGGTCGGTGCCCTGCACGCCGCAACACATATTGCCCCTGAGCATAAAGGCCAGGCCGCCGAACATCTTCTTCTCGACCACCTCTTCCTGGCCCGCGAGCGCCATTCTCACCCGCTCGGCTATGCCTTCGTCGTAGCTCATAAGCCCTCCGCAATGCTTGGCGAACACGCCAGGTATAGATGCCCGCTGCCGCGCGGCAAGTCCGCCGAGCTGCTAGGTACGCAGATTCGTGGACACGGCAACCTCCGGCGCCAGGCTATAACTCATGTACTTGACCACGAAGGGCAGGTGCGGGAACTCTTTGCTCTCGCCATCCTTGAAGCCCAGCGCCCGATACCAGCGCTGCAGCTCGGTGTGCTGCTCGATCACGCCGATGCTGATGGTCTGCACCAGCTGCGCTTCGGCGTACTGAATGAAATGCTCGACCAGTCGGGTGCCAACGCCGCGTTTACGGTGTTTGGGCAGCACCGAAAGCCGGTTCAGATAGGCGATACCGGCGCGCGGGCTTTCATAGGCGACGCAACCGATTGGCGTGGCGTTTTCGGCGATGACGAAATACTTCTCGCCGCGGGCAAAGTCGGCCTTTACCCACTCGGCGGTGCAGAACGATGGGTGTTTCGGGCAGTTGATCGCATTCAGGCCGAAGCGCAGGGCCACGTCCTTATTGGCTTCGCTGATCAGCATGGCGATGGTGCTCAACCCGTTAATTGTGGCTTCGCTGATATTCATCTCGGTGGGCCGTCCATGTGAAAGGGGGGCTCAGGCATCCGCTGCAGCCGAGCCCGATACCTGGGCCGGGCCAAGGGTGCGCTGAGTTTTCTTGGGTAAGCTGCTGAACGCCTTTCGGTATGACCATTCGATCAGCTGCTTGAGGTAGCCCTGGTCGAACGCCTGGGTGTTGACGATGGATACCCAATGAAAGCGATGCATATAGCGCGCGGGATTCACCGCGGGCTGATCGGTCAACTCGATAAACCTGGCGGGCGTCACGCGGATGCTGAAGCGCCAGCGCTGGGGTTCGCTGGTCTTGAAATAGGCGAACTGCTTACCGCCGACGGCATAAATCAGCACATTGGCAGGCTCGCCCAGGAGTTGTTCCTGGGCGCCCGGCAAGCTCAAGCAAAACTCTTTAACCGCGCCGATATCCATAATCCGAGGCTCTTCAGCGATATCCATAACCAACACTCGTGCGCGAATGGTCGCAGCAAGCGATTTGAGCAGCGACGCAGAGGGAGGTTCCGCCAGTGCGCGCGCCGCCAGCCGTACGGTTGCGGGGATGAGCGAAAATCCCCACTCCCGCCTTTTCCCCGATTGCTGGGATCTTAAAGCAGAGCAGGCGCGGTTTCGATCAGCTCGATGCGATAACCGTCAGGGTCCTCGATAAAGGCGATGATTTCGCTTTGTTTGTGGCCTGCCGCAATGGCGGTCATGGGGCCGGGCGCCCGTACCATGTTCACTCCGGCGGTCTTCAGCCGGGCGCAGGTCGCATGGATATCCGTCACCGCCAGCGCGATATGGCCGAACGCGCTGCCGTGCTCGTACGCCTGGCGATCCCAGTTATGGGTCAGCTCCAGCACCGCGCCTGCGTGTTCGTCTTCATAGCCGACGAATGCCAGGGTGAAACGCCCGCTGGGGTAGTCCTGCCGACGCAACACACGCATGCCCAGTTTTTCGGTATAAAACCTCAGCGAGCGTTCTAGGTCGCCGATGCGCAGCATCGTATGCAGCAAACGGTTGGGCGGCGGGGCTTCGTCCTGGTTTTTTGGATTTTCGGTCATGCAATCTGTTCCTTGAAAATGGCACGTCCGGCCGTATTCGGCGCGGTTGAGCGATACGCCCCCGCGGGGGCGTATCTCCTGCATCAGGCGTAAAGCGGCGAACCCATCGCCCGGCTGGCCTGCTCGCTTGGCGTGGCATCGAACAGGCGTGTGGTGTAGGCCGCGTTCAACTCGGCGGTCTCGGTGGGGAAGTAATCGGTGACGAAGCGCTGGGCGTTATCGATGTTGTCGAACGCGTAGAAGCCGCCCACCGATTGGTTATCCGCGCCGCTCAACCAGGTCTTGTGCAACAGCCCCGGTTGGACTTTGAGGATCGGATTCAGTGCGCGCCAAGGCGCCTGATCGAATGGTGCCGACAGCTGGACTTCGGTGTAGACGAAGGCGCCGGGCGTGCGCTCGGCACGGGCGCCGAAATACACCGAGCCCATTTGCCAGCTGGCCTCTTCGACCACATCCATATCGAACACCCGGGTGGTCTGCGCAACACCGAATTTACGCGCCTCGGCGGGGAAGTAGCCGGTAACGAACTTCTTCGCATTGGCGATCGAGTCGAACTCATAGAAACCGCCGACCGACTGGTTCAGTAGCCCGGCCAGCCAGGTTTTGTTCTTGAAACCCGGCTGCTCGCGTATCTGCTCATTGAGTTCGCGCCATGGCGCCTGGGCGAAGGGCAGGGCGATTTGCAGCTCGGTGTAGACGAAGGCTTTCGGCATGATGCTTTCCTGTAAGTGAGAAATGTACGTCCTGTTCACGGCGGCGCATCCAGTAGGATAACGACCGTGATCTAAGATAGGATTGCGATCGTTATCCTGTCAAGTACAATGCCGCTTACTGCCAGGCGGAAGAATTACCTATGCGCTACACACCGGAACAAAAGCAGAAAACTGCCGTGAACATCCTGGCGGCCGCCGGGCGTGGTTTTCGTCTGGAGGGCTATGGCGGCGCGGGGGTGGATGGCCTGGCCCGTGAGGCCGGGGTGACCTCGGGAGCCTTCTACAAGCACTTCCCATCCAAGGCGGCGGCGTTCGAGGCGGCGGTCGATGCAGGGCTCAAGGACTTTCAGCAGACCATGCAACAGGCCATTGCCGACCCCCAGCAGGACTGGCTACTGGCCCTGGTGGATTACTATTTCAGTAGCGAGCACCGCGCCAATCTCGCCGGCGGTTGCGCCGTGCCCGGCTTGACCGGCGAGGTGATGCGCGGCAGCGAGCAGGTGCGCGCGGTCTACCAGCAAGGCATCGAACAGGTGGTCGCGACCCTGGAAACCGGCCTGACCCACCTAGAGCCAAGGCTGCGCAGGGAGCGCGCCTGGGCCATCCTGGCCATGCTCAGCGGCGGGCTGCAGATCGCCCGGGCGGTGCACGACGAAGCGCAAGCTGCGGCGATTGCAGTCGCCATGCGCGATGCGGTGCTAGGCTTCGCCCGCGCTCCGGGTTAGGTGTTTTTCGTCTGCTCTGGATGCAGGTGTACCGCCAGCCAGATCGCGCCCTCGGAAACTCGCAGCACCTTATGCGGCATGCCTGCCGGCAAAAACAGATAGTCGCCCGCTGCGAGCGCCACCGCCTTGCCGTCGACCTGCATTTGCGCTTCGCCGTGGGCCAGCAGCACCCATTCGTCTTGCGCCTGCACGTACTCGCTCGGGGTTATCGCCGCCGAACTGAGAATGCGCTCGATCACAAGATTTCTGTGTTTCAGAAGGGTTTCGAAACGCTCGCCCTCGGCAGGGGGCGTGGTATCGGCAAAAAGATTTCCGCTTTGCATCGTGCTGTTCTCGCTGCGGCTCGCGCCTGGGTTCTGCCAAGGTGCTTGGCGGTTATCGATCAAACGCCCACATCGCTCCACACCGCGAACTCGTTGCCGCTGGGTTCGGCGAAGTGAAAACGTCGGCCACCGGGAAAGGTAAAGATAGGTTTGACGATCCGCCCGCCGGCACTTTCGACTTTGCCCAAGGTTTCTTCCAGGCGCTCGCTGTAGAACACGATCAGCGCGCTGCCCTTTGCCACCGACGCCGCCAGATCGGCTTTGAAAAAGCCGCCGTCGAGCCCTTGGCCGGAAAACGCCGTGTACTCCGGGCCGTAATCGACAAAGACCCAGCCGAACGCGGCCTCGAAGAACGCCTTGGTCGCCTGCAGATCCTTGGCGGGGAATTCCACGTAATTGATTTTCTCGTGTGCGTGCATAACCGTGCTCCTTGGTAGCGTCTTCCATTTCGCCTCACCACTAGTGATGCGAAGGTTTTTCGTTATCAGGCTTGTCGTTGGTACATCACATCCGTACGCAGAACATATTTGCTGCCGGATATAATCGGCGCCCCTTGGTGCATCATCAAGTGGGGAAACGCCAAGGCCATGCCGGCTTCCGGCTTTATTACATCCCACCTGAACTCCGTCTCGCCGCCTTCATAGTCGCCATTCAGGTAAAGCAATAGCGACAGCTGGCTAACCTCGGTCTTGCTGCGGCAATAAAAACCGTCCTTGTGCCATTTAAAATATTGCTCGGGCGTATACCGATAAAATCTGAACCGCTCGTTCAGGCCGAACAATTGCCAATCTTCGATACGGTCTGGCAGAAACTGCCTGGCCCGCTCGAACAGAAAGGCCGCTAAATCGGGGTCGTCAAAAATTATGCGGTCATTATTTCTAACCGCTTTCAAAATTTCCGGGCCATCTTTGGTCTGAATAGCGGCTTCTTCAAAACCGATGCGCTCACTCATTTCTATGTATGAGGTGCATTCGTCAGGCGATAGAAAATCTTTAACTATTAATATTCCGGCGCCGAGATCTGTTTTTTCCATAATAAAGTTTCTGACTACCCCTAAGGGTTAAGCTAAGGAGCAGATTTATTCCATATCAAACGAGGAGGTGAACAGCTTCAAACCAATCTTTGGCTCGTTGATCTATACGTGGTAGGCGTTATGATCTGTTCGGTTTTTCTTTTCGATGTTTAAAGGCTTCAACGCACGCGGGTAGATCATAGAATCTTGGGCTACCCCCTTGCCTATTGGCATTTAAATGTGCGGTTTTTCGTTCACAGTCTTCCACTGTGTCGGCGCTGCGCTTGGCATTTATGCATTCTTTAAACGCCTGCGCGCGAATTGGCGCCAGCTTTATTCGTCGCGCCGCCTCGCAGGCTTGATCTAATTCGGCTTGTTTGTTTTCTATTCTTTCTTGGTCGCCTTGGAAAGCATTTGCATTGGTTATCGCAGTAAAGGCGGTTAAGAATATAAATAAATTCGCTGACTTCATGATAATTAGCCCTGCTGGAGATTTAATAGGCTTGGTTCGTAATTATGTGTGCGCTAGCGCACAGAATGGGCGGGGTAATGAGGCCATTGTGGTGAGCTCTGTCTGTCTGCTTGGGTGAGTGTGATGTCGTTTGGAATCTATATCGTCGGATACATCATCTTTATCGTCGGCCTGGCGACTGGCGCATACCTGCTCAACGTGCCCGCACAATGGATTGGTGTAGGCGCGCTCTGCCTGACCGGTCTGGCCATAGTCCATGGCGTGACCGTGACGCGGCAGAAAGACACTCCCTCCTAAAACGAACCCAGGGCAGGTCTTGCTTTTTTGCTTTTTGAGCTCCGAAAAGGCAAGACCCGACTTCGAATTCTCGTTACCAGTCGATGTTGCGAAACTTAGACATGTCTTTGTTGGCTTGTTTTGACGCTTTGAAGCAGTTGGTATCTTTCTCTGCTTCGGGAAACTGACAAAACTCTCTTACATATTGCATTGCAGTGTAGCTTTTGTCGTTAACCGTTATGTTCTCGATGTCCTTTATCTCTGGTGTTTTTGAAGCATCGCCGCAACCTACCAGGATAACTGATGTTAGCAGAAGTGATTTTTTCATTCCAAATTCCTTTTGATGTATCCAGTTCGTGTGTTTTTCAGGCTAGGGCTTTAACGCACATGTGAGTTAACGAGTAAATAGCCATTCGCCGCTTGGCTGCTTGACGACCTCATTATTGTCCTTGATCACTTCGCCGCTAGTATCTGAAATATAAGAAACCTCGAACCGTAGTGCATTTCTAGCGGGCATTTTCCAGTCTTGAATTCTCAGTACACTGGCGCATGAACTTTTATCGTGATAGCGCATTTGTGGTACTGGAGCGCCTATGTAGTTGTTGCTTGGGTATAGCTTTCCTGGTGCTGCGTATCTGTTAAGCATGCTGCCGTTGTAGCCAGTAATGCAAGAATTCATACCGATAAATTCGGAAATTACCGCCGATGCTTCAGAAACGGCGATGTTTATATTTTTGTCTTGAGTTTTTTGGTTCAGGATTGACTGTAGTTTGGCCTGCTGGGCTGAGGAGAGTGAGACGCTATTTTCTTGTTGTAGAGCCGACTGCCCGGATAGCGTGCTATTTACGGTAGAGAGTCCACTGTTAATAGTCGAAAGACCATTATTTATGTCCTTTAGTGTGCTTGTGCAACCAGAGATGGACAGTGCGATTGCAGTCATGGTTATGCATTTTTTCATTTGTACACTCCTTTGTATTTTTTAGGTTCACCCAAGGGCAGGCCTTGCTTTTTTACAGCTATGAGAGACTTAGTTTTCGGTCTTTTTTGAAAGATAATTTTGAAAGATAGTATGAGATATATCGCTGTTGTAACTGATATGGCTTTCGGCATCCTGGCAATAGCGCACGGCTACGAGGTCGTCGCCATAGAGTTCGACAAAGCCTTTGATGCCGTTTTTGCCTGGCGGAAGGGTTTTCACAACGTCCATGATTGCGCCCCGCTGGTGGGAGTGTCCTGAGTGCCGGCAGTGTGCCCAGCATTGCGCAGCGGCTCAAGTCTTCGCGGTTTTTCGAGGGCTCATGGGGCTCGTCGAATCTGGCGCGCCTAACGGTAGTACGCATCCAACAGCTTGTTGCGAAATTTATTGTTCGGGTCGAGGCGTTTTTTCAGGGCGAAGAATTCTTCGGCGCGGGGGTAGGCGGCGAGGAACTGTTCGCGGCTGGCGTGGATCTGGTAGGGCAGGTAGTAGCTGCCCTGGTGAGCGATGGCCAGGTCGATCAGTTTGCTGGTCCAGCTGGCGACGGCGGCGCGTTCGCTGGGGGAGACGCCTTGGCGGTAGTAAAGCACCAGGGCGAAGGTGTCGCCGCGGGCCCATGCCAGCAGGGTGCCGGGGTCGGCTTTGGCGTGGCGGATGGAGACGTTGGCGATATTCACCCGCTGGCGCTTGAGCACTTGATGCATGCCGGCGACGAAGCTTTGCAGCTGCGCTTCGGGCACGAAGTATTCCTGCAATACATAGCTGTAGTCGGGGCCGGAGATGGGTTGCAGTTCGCCGACGTCGAGGCTGGCTTGGTGGTTGCGCCATTGCACCGGCGCACCTTTGAGCAGCAAGGGGTCGACCAGCGCCTCTCGTACTTTGCTGCCGCCGGGGCTGCTGGCGAGGGCCAGGGCGGCGCGTAATGCCCCGTAGCTACGCTCGCTGGGCACAAGGCGTTCGTCGATGGTCAGTGGCGCGTCGCTACGCAGGTAGGACACGGCGCGTACGCTGTCGTAGTCGTCGGTATAGAGGATGCCGTTGTGCATCACCATATCCGGGTTGTCGCGCACTTGGCTGGCGAAGAATTGCGGGTATTCGCTGAGCGGCACCAGTTGCGATTGGCGCACCAGCTTGCTGTTGTCGACCAGCGGCAGGGTGGCGTCGACTATCACGCCGAGCCCGCCATAGCCGCCAATTGCGCCATAGAACAGCTCGCTGTTGTACGTCGGGCTGGCCTCGACCAGGCTGCCGTCGGCCAGCACCAGGCGCAGCGAACGCACGCCGAGTACCAGGGGGCCCTGGCCGACATAGCGGCCGTGGGCGTTGACGCTGAGCGCGCCGCCGACGGTGAAGTTGGCGTAGGACTGCATGATCTGCGGCGACAGGCCATAAGGGTCGATGTATTCGAGCACTTCGCGCCAGGTGATTCCGGCCTGCACGCGGATCTCCCGGCGTTCGGCGGAAAATTCCAGTACCTGGTCGAAGTCGCGCATGTCCAGTTGCAGGGCCTGCTCGGTGGCGGTCTGCCCGCCCATGCTGAAGCGCGCGCCGCCGATGGCGATTGGGCCCGGATGCTCGCGCACCGCGTCGACTATCTGCGCCAGCTCGGTGGGCGCCAGCACCAGAGCGACTTCGATGGGATTCATGCCGCTGATGTCGTTGACGGTTTCGGCGGCGTGCGTGGCCTGGCACAGCAGCAGGATAAGAACGGCGATGATGCGCATGGAACTTCCTTGTTCGGTGGTGCCGCGGCGCTATTCGGCGGCGGGGGTAAGTAGCAGAGTGCTGCGGGTATTGGCCGCCACATCCGCTTCGCTCAAGTGCTGCGGCATGTAGCGGCCGGCGATAAAGGCCTCGGCCTGGTCGCTGTAATGAGCGTCGAACGGCACGCCGCTTTGCCCGACCGGGTTGATACCCAGCGCCGTATCGGCGTTGGCCAGGTCGATCAGCCTGCGGGTGGAAGGGCCATAAGCCACCGGCCAGGGCGCCGGGCCGATGCGCTGCGACAGGTTATTCGGGGTTTCATGGCTGCCCGGTGCGGCGAAGGGGCCGACGTTGAGCAGCTTATCCAGGGGTTTCTGCTGGCTCAGCGGGTGGTTGTGGGTGAGGGTATGGGCGTCGCCCCATTGCCAGTCGTCCGGGTCGTCGCCGAGGGTTTCGCGCAGGTGGGCGAGGCTGGCTTGCCAGGCGAGTTCGACGATCTCGGCGCGGCTCTCCACGGCCTCGCTGTCGAGCTTGTCCCACCAGGGCGAGCCGGCGTCGGCGAACAGGCGCGGCAGCGCGGAATCCAGGGCGCGGGTGGTCAGCAGGTTGGCGAAGAAGGCGCCGCTCAGTTCGTCGGCCATGGCTTCCGCACTCAGTTGGTAGAGCAACTGGTTGAACAGCGTGGCGGCGGTCGAGTCGAGTGTGTGATCGCCGTTCCAGGCGGCCAGTTGTTCGACCAGTGCGCGCTCCTGCTCGCCGCTGGCGGCCGCGCGCAGCTCGTCGATGATCGGCGTCAGCAGCTTGCTCGCATAGCCGTTGCCGGAGTCGAGTTGTAGCGCCTGACTGTTGTGCAGATCCCACTTCACCGAGCTGTCGGCCAGCTGTTGGTCGAGGCGTTGGCCGCGGTCGGCGGGGTTGTAGTAGCCGGGAATTTCGATACCGCTGGCGGCTTGGGGCTGAAAGTTGGCCGAAACGATATAGCCACGCGGCGGGTTCTCTTCCTGGGGGTTGTCGCTGAACGGGTGGAAGCCGAGCTTTTCCGCCTCGCCTTTGCTCGCGTCGAGAATAAAGCTCGGGTTGACCCCGCTCGGCCGGCGCGGCAGCTTGGCCGCCGCCCACCAGCCGATATCGCCGGAGGCCGAGGCCCAGACCACATTGAGCCCCGGCGCCTCGATGTGTTCGACGGCGGTGCGGGCCTTGTCCAGGTTGTCGGCGCGGTTGAGCTGGTAGAAGCCTTCGAGCAGCGGATTGGCGGTCTCGAGAAACCCCCACCACATGGCGATGGGCGTACTGCCTGCGCTCTGGCCCAGGGCGTCGTTGATGATCGGGCCGTGGGGCGAGCGGCGCAGGCGGAGGGTCACCGGTTCCTCACCTTTGACCGCGATCACCTCCTCGCGGCTCTGCAGTTCGACCCAGGCGCCGCGGTAGCGCACCTGATTGGGATTGTCCGGGTTGGGGGTTTCCGCGACCAGGTCGAGGTCGTCGTTCTGGAACATGGTCAGGCTCCAGGCGAAGTCACTGTTGTGGCCCAGGGAGGCGACCGGGTTGAGCGCCTGGTGATGGCCGTAAAGCTCGAAGCCCGGATAGCTCAGATGCGCCTCATACCACACCGCCGGCACCGCGAAGCGGATATGCGGGTCGCCGGCCAGCAAGGGTTTGCCGCTGGCGGTGCGGCTACCGGAAACGGCCCAGGCGTTGCTGCCTTCGAACTGCGGCAGGCCGGCGTCGCGCAGGGCGGCGTGGCTGGTATGGGCGATGGCGTTGAGATCCTGCCAGTCGCCGGCGCTCAATCTTTGCCCGAGCACGCCTTCCGGGTGCCAATCGAGGTCGAAGGCTTTCAGGTAGTCGGCGCCGAGTTCGTCGCGGATATAACTCAACACCGGTTCGGTGCGGAACGCGGCGGCGAAGCTGTAGGCCATAAAGCCGGCGATGCTGATGCTGTCGGCGACCGTAAACGGACGTTTTTCAATGCCCAGCAAATCGAACTCCACGGGCGCCGGGCGGCTGGCCTGATATTGGTTGACGCCATCCAAATAGGCCGCCAGCGCCTGGGCCGCCGGGCTGTTCATGTCCATACGCTGGGCGTAGGCATCGGCTTCGGCGCGAATGCTCAGGGTGCGGAACAGGCGGTCGGTTTCCACCAGCTTGGGGCCCAACACCTCGGCCAGTTCGCCGCGGGCCAGGCGACGCAGAATCTCCATCTGGAACAGACGATCCTGGGCATGCACGTAGCCGAGGGCGCGGTACATATCGGCTTCATGCTGCGCCTGGATATGCGGCACCCCGCGTTCGTCGTAGCGCACGCTGACCGGCGCCTGCAGGCGGGCCAACGGCAGCTCGCCGTCGCGTTGCGGCAGTTTGCTGTCGAGGTACCAGGCCGCGCTCGCCGTAATTGTGGCGACTAGCAGGGCGAGCACGATCAGGGTGCGTTGCATGACGACTTCCTTGTTGGGCGGGAGTGCATTCTGCTCAGGTTGCAGGGCGACAGCTATTGACCAATTGCATGGGCGCTGGAAGTATTCGGTCAACTTTGAGGCTTCGATGATCAACTATTCCGGCAATCCCCTGACCCATTCCGCGACCTTGCGGCGCCTGCTGTACGAGGCCATGGAGCGGCTCGGCCTCGATCCCGCCGAGGTCTATCGGCGCATCTACCATTACCGCCGCTTGCCGCCACCGATCCTCGATGAGCGCCTAGTGCACGAGGACGCGCCGCTGTTCTGGCGCAATCTGGCGCAGATAACCGCTGACCCGGATATCGGCCTGCATCTGGGCGAGGCGATCAAACCGCGCCTGCTCGATGTGGTGGGTTATCTGCTGTTGGCGAGCCGCGATCTGCGGCAGGGGCTGGAGACCTTCGTGCGCTTTCAGCACCTGTTGTCCGGCGGTTTTGCTGCGCGCTTGGAAATCTCGGGCGATGAGGCGCAACTGATCTTCGATCTCAACTACCTCGGCTCGCCGCCGCTGCGCCAGCAGATGGAGTGCCTGGCGCTGCTGTTAATCAAGCTGCTGGATTTCGTCTGCGACGGCGAGTTGCGCTTCACGGCGCTGCGCTTTCGTCACGCCGCGCCGGCTGACACCAGCGAGCACCTGCGCCTGTTCGGCTCGCTGCCGCGTTTCGACCAGTTCCATGACAGTCTGAGTTTGCCGCTGGCCCTGCTCAAGCGGCCGTCACGCACCGCCAATAGCGGCTTGTTCGAATTGCTCAGCGCCCATGCCGAAGCGCAACTGCATGCGCTGGATGAAAACCAGATGCTCAAGCAACTGCACTTTCTCCTGCAGCAGCGCTTGGCCGAGCAGGATTGCCGCCTGCCCGACCTGGCGCGCGAACTGGGTATGACCAGCGGCGCCTTGCAGCGCGCATTGGCGCAGCAGGGTCTGAATCTGCGCGGCTTGCGCGAGGGCTTGCGCCAGCAGCGCGCGCTGCAATTGTTGGCCGAAGGCCAGAGCATCCGCGAGGTCGCCCGCGCCTGTGGCTTCGCCGATCTCTCGCCGTTCTACCGCGCCTTCAAGCGCTGGTACGGCGTAGCGCCCCATCAATATCGGGCGCAATTGCAGGCGGCGGACAGCGGCGATATTTAGCGCACTGGCGGCTTTGCGTGGTTGGTCCTGACTTGGTCGCATTCTGCGGCTGCTAGTCAGTCGTCCGCTTCGGACCAATCGCAGAAGCAGCCGACCGCCAGATTGTTGCTGGCGCTTACTTCGCGCCCGGCTGCCAGGGCTTCGAGAATTGGCTCGATAAAGCTATTGCTCGAGTTGCAGGTGACGCCGCTGCTGTAAGGGCCGAAATAGGCCAGTTTGCCGTCGCGATCCCATATCGCCACCGCCGGGCTGGCCGGCAGCTGCTGGCTGCCATCGAACCCGGGAAGCTTCTCCAGGCCGCTCAGGGGGTCGGGCAGCTGCCCCTTGCTGCCGGGCTTTTGCACGGCGTAGAAGCGCACGCCCTGGGGTGCGTAATGGCCGATCAGCTCGGCGAGATGCTGCTGGTTGCCGACATTGCAGGGGCAGGCCGGGTCCCAGAAGTGCACCAGGCGGATCGGGCCGGGGCCGGCCAGTTCGGCGGGCAGGCCTAGCTGCTCGCCGTAGAACAAGGCGGTCTGCTCGCTGAAGCTGCGCAGGTAGCGCGCCTCGTACCAGCGCCAGGCGGCGAATACGGCCACGCCCCAGAGTGCGAGCAGCAGGGCGGCGAACAGGGTCTTGCGCGAGGGTCGGGGCATGGTCAGTCTTCTATAAACCAGCGCGCAGCTTGCCATGGCCGGCCGCGCAGCTGAATATCGCTTACTCGACGCGGCCCGCTAAAATGCCCCGCGACCTGTTTGCCACACTGTTGGAAACCCTATGCCAGAGCCCTTTCAACCGGAAAATCTGCTTGCCACGCTGCGACCCTTGGCCGCAGCCATGCCGCTGTCGGCGGACCATCGGGCTTACCGCGACTTCTATGGTTTCAGCGAGCTGCAGGGGGGGCACAGCCGCCTCGGCGTGATCGAGGTCGGCGGTTATCGGATCGCCCTGCAAGCCTGGTGGCCACAAGCACCGCGGGCAACCCTGGTGCTGCTGCATGGCTATTACGACCACAGCGCGCTGTACCGCCATGTGATCGAGTGGGCGCTGGGCATGGGGTTCGCGGTGCTGACCTTCGACCTGCCAGGGCACGGGCTGTCCAGCGGCGAACGCGCCAGCATCGGCGATTTCGCCGAATACCAGCTGGTGCTGCAGGCCGTATTGGCCGAGGCCGCCGCCCTCGATATGCCGCAGCCCTGGCACCTGTTCGGCCAGAGCACCGGCGGCGCCATCCTGATCGACTACCTGCTGACCGGCAGCCCGGTGCCGCAGATCGGCGAAACCATTCTGCTCGCGCCGCTGGTGCGGCCGCGGGCCTGGGCCTGGTCGCAGCTCAGCTACAAGCTGTTGAAACCTTTTGTCAGCGAGATCCCCAGGCGCTTCAGCGAAAATTCCAACGATGCCGAATTTATCGACTTCATCCACAACCGCGACCCGCTGCAACCGCGCAACCTGCCGACCGCCTGGGTCGGCGCGCTGGGCCAGTGGGTGCCGCGCATCGAACGCGCGCCGCGCAGCTTGCGCAGTCCGTTGATCGTCCAGGGCGAGGCGGATATGACTGTGGCCTGGCAACACAATCTGGCGCTGTTGCAGGAGAAATTCGCCGAACCGCGAATCCTGCGGCTGGCGGAGGCGCGCCATCATCTGGCCAATGAAACGCCGGCGTTGCGTCAGCGTTACTTCGATTTTCTTAGCCAGCATCTGAGCTGACTGCTCGGCTGTCTTCGTGGAGGCTGAGCCGGACGTAGGTTGGCGCTGAGCCCGCGAAGCCCAACAGCGCGCCTACCAGACTCGTCTAAATCCCCTGCGGCGCCGGCGCCAGGCTGGAGGTGCTTTGACCGACCGCCAGCCCGGCGCGTAAAGCGGCGAGGGCCGCCTGGTAATAGGCCTGGCCCTCGCTGGATTGGGCGAATTCGACGAACTCCTCCAGCTCCGGGTCGGACAGTTCGCGGTAGACATGCAGCAAGGTGTTATCCAGGTCCGCGCCTATCTGCTCCATCAGCCGTTGGCGTTGGCTATGCAGCATGGCCTGCGCGGTGTCGCCGCCGAGCAAGCCGGGGAGCATCTGGCTGAGGCTGTCGGCGGCCACCCCGGCCAGTGCCAGGCTGACTTCGGCGCCGGCTTCCTCGGCCGGTAGCGCTTGCGCCAGGTGGCGAATCAACAAACGGCGAGTTGCGTCGGCTTCGACGCGCGGCAAGCCATTGGCGTGTTGCGCCAGTTGCTCGCGGCCGCTGGCGCGCACTTCCGCGTCGATGATCTTGCGCCCCAACGGCGATTGGAAAAACTGCAGCGCCGGCATTGGATCGGCGAGGTTCTCGCGCAGGCTGCGTTGCGCCCGCTGGTCGATCGCGGCGGCGGCGAAGCGTTGGTTGCTGTTGTTCACCAGCGCTTGATAGACGGCCGGCGGCAGGCTGCTCTGATAGCGCTCCTGAGCGGCCTTGAGGGCGTCGTTGAAGTTCGCCCGCTGCTGCGGCCAGCCGGTGGTTTGGTACAACTGCAGGTAGGTATCGGCCTGACTGGAAAGGCTGAACACCAACAGCAAAACACTACAAAGGATGCGCATACGGATTCCTGTTCAGCGGGCGGCTATTTTCAATGGCCTGGGGTAGCTTGTCGAGGTAAAGCCTGCGCGAGGATAATCGCCGTCATGACTCCAGATATTCCCTCCTTATCGATCTCGCGCATCGTCGACGACCTGGCCGAACACGGCTGGTCGCAACAAAAGCTCTTCATTCCGCAGGCTTTGACCCTGGCTTTGGCCGATGAGTGCCGTAGCCGTGCCGCGCAAGGCGCCCTGGCGCGGGCGGGGATAGGGCGCGGCGAGGCGCAGCAGATCAGCGAAGGCATTCGCGGCGACCGTATCCAATGGCTGGAACCCGGGCAGGCGGCTTGCTGCGACCAGTATCTGGCACTGTTCGACGAACTGCGCATGGCGCTTAACCAAGGCCTGTACCTGGGCCTGGAAGACTACGAAAGTCACTTCGCTCTGTATCCGCCCGGCGCCTTCTACCAGAAGCACCTGGATCGCTTCCGCGACGACGACCGCCGCGCGGTGTCGGCGGTGTTCTATCTCAATCGGGACTGGCAGGCCGAGCAGGGCGGCGCCTTGCGCCTGTACCTGGCTGACGGGTCGAGTCATGACGTGCTGCCCGAAGCCGGCACCCTGGTAGTGTTTCTCTCCGCCGACCTGCCCCACGAAGTGCTGCCGGCGACCCGCGAGCGTTTGTCGCTGACCGGCTGGTTTCGGCGGCGCGGCGAGGCTATCTGGTAGCCCGAGTAAGCCTTGGCGCAATTCGGGAACGGTGGTGCATGCGCGGGCTATCCCCGGGTTGCAACCCGGGCTACGGGCGCGCTGTCGGTAGGAGCGGCCTTGGCCGCGATTGGCGGTTGTCTGGGAGGGGCTGGATTGGTGTCGCGTGAAATCTATCAATAAGGGAGGAGGCTGTATGCAGAAAATATTGGTCAGTCGCTGCCTGTTGGGGCATCCCGTGCGTTACGACGGTGGTGCCCATGGCCCCTTCAATCAATTGCAGCGCTGGCAGGCGGAAGGTCGCGTGGTCGCGCTATGCCCGGAAGTGGCCGGCGGCTTGCCGACCCCGCGGCCACCGGCGGAAATCGCCGGCGGCCAGGGCGCGTTGGTGCTCGATGGCTGGCTGCCGGTGCTGACGGTGGATGGCGAGGATGTCAGCGCCGCCTTTGTTGCCGGCGCCGAGCAGGCCCTGGCGCTGGTTCGCCAGCACGGTATCCGTCTGGCGCTGCTCAAGGCGCGCAGCCCTTCGTGCGGTAATCGGGAGAATTACGACGGCAGTTTTAGCGGGATAAAGGTCGCGGGTGAGGGCGTGACCGCCGCCGCATTGCGCAAAGCCGGGGTGCAGGTGTTCAGCGAGGAGGAATTGCCGGCGGCGATGGCGGCGCTCCGGGCATTGGAGGTATAGAAAGATGCAATTGTTGGGTTACGCGGCGCGGCGAGATTGCGTCGTCTGAGGGATAAGCAACAGGCGCCGCTAACCCAACCTACGCGCCTCCCACAGGGCGGGACGCATGTCTAGTCCTGAAATAGGTTTACACCTTTCAGGTAGATCGACAGACCTCAAAACGCCCGATGCACAGCATCGGGCGTTTTGTTTTTCAGGGCCATGTGAGGCCGCTCCATGTTGTAAATCAGCACCGCCTCTTCCACCATTTTCCGGGCTTGCTTCAGGCCTTCTGGACCACTCAATAGCAGCTCGCTTTTGAGGATTCCGTTGATTCGCTCAGCTAGCGCGTTCTGGTAGCAATCGTATCCATCGGTCATTGAACACCTGACGCCATGGCGCTCATGCAGCGACTGGTAAAGCGCTGAACAGTATTGGATGCCGCGATCCGAATGGTGAACCAAGGTATGGCTCCTGCACCGCTTTCGAAGTGCCTGCTTGAAGGCCGTTGCTACAGATTCAGCATGCATACCTTCATGTACATGGTGGCCAACGATCTTTCGAGAGTAGGCATCCGTTACCAGGCTCAGATATAGCGGGCCGCTACGAG
The DNA here is from genome assembly GCA_946886875.1 of uncultured Pseudomonas sp. The sequence goes on along the minus strand of CAMPJN010000014.1, from coordinate 2,035 downwards.
CAGGAAGGTAGGTGATATCGGCCACCCAGACGCGCTCAGGACCTGTCGGAACAATTTGCCCAGGGCCTGGCTTGAGTAGATTGGGATGGCGATAAAAGCGATGAAAACTGTGTGTTGTCTTGTGATAGGCCCGCTTGGGCAACACCAGCAGACGGCGCTCTCCCAGCACCTGGAACAATCGATCACGGCCAATTCGTAGCTGCCTGTCAGGCTGACAATGCAGAAGATAATGCAGCTTGCGAGTGCCTAGCCGAGGCTGTCGCATACGGATATGGTTAACATACTGAACCACCTGGTCCGCCTGCCTTTCCTTGGCGTCCGCCACTCGATTGCGCTTGTAATACGCCTGCCGGCTAATGCCCAGAAATCGACAAGCCCTGGCAACGCTCAGTCCTGCGACTTGACCTTGCGAGAGAACTTGCCGGATCGCTTTTTTACGATAGACACGCCGTAATCGTTCTTCAGCACATCAACAACAGTTTCGAAGAACTCGGCCTTCTGACTCATCTGCTCAAGCTGCTGCTCTAGCTCCTTGATCCGCTGCTCCGGGGTCAGCGCCTTGGGATCGGACATCGCTAAGCTCCTCCCAACTCGGATTGATGCCCCCTGGCTCCAATCCTGTCGGCCGTGCTTACGTAACCATACCAGCACTGTTGATCGCCCTTGAATGCCGTAACGCTCCTGGGCCTGCTGGTACGTCAACTCGCCTTTTTCAACCTGATCGACAACCGACAATTTAAAGGCTAGCGAGTAATCGCGCTGTGTTCGCTTTACACCTTGCTCCATCTGGATCTCCGTGAATTCGGGATGGGAGGTGTAAACCATATTCAGGACGGGACAGCAGCCACAAAAAAGGGCGACCGAAGTCGCCCTTTTTCGTCTCGCGGCGGCGTTTAGAACAACACGCGGCTGCGGATGGTGCCGTTGACGTGTTGCAGCTTCTCCAGCGCCAGATCGGAGTACTCGGCGTCGACGTCGATCACCACGTAGCCGACCTTGGCGTTGGTCTGCAGGAACTGACCGGAGATGTTGATGCCGTTTTCGGCGAACACCTTGTTGATCTCGCTCATCACGCCCGGCACGTTCTGGTGGATGTGCAGCAGGCGGTGCTTGCCCGGGTGCGCCGGCAGGGCCACTTCTGGGAAGTTGACCGAGGACACCGAGGTGCCGTTGTCGCTGTACTTGACCAGCTTTTCCGCCACTTCCAGGCCAATGTTGGCCTGGGCCTCGGCGGTCGAACCGCCGATGTGCGGAGTCAGGATCACCCGATCCAGGCCGCGCAGCGGGCTTTCGAACTCTTCGTCGTTGGATTTTGGCTCGACCGGGAATACGTCGATGGCGGCGCCGATCAGGTGCTCGTCCTTGATCGCCTGAGCCAGGTGTTCCAGCTCGACCACGGTGCCGCGGGCGGCGTTGATCAGGATGCCGCCCTTCTTCATCGCGCGGATTTCCTTCTCGCCGATCATCCACTGGGTGGATGGCAGCTCCGGCACGTGCAGCGACACGATGTCGCACATGCCCAGCAAGTCATGCAGTTTGGCGATCTGGGTGGCGTTGCCCAGCGGCAGCTTGGTCACGGTGTCGTAGAAGAACACCTGCATGCCCATGGCTTCGGCCAATACCGAGAGCTGGGTGCCGATCGAGCCGTAGCCGACGATGCCGAGCTTCTTGCCGCGGATCTCGAAGGAATTGGCAGCCGACTTGATCCAGCCGCCACGGTGGCAGGAGGCGTTCTTCTCCGGGATGCCGCGCAGCAGCAGGATGGCCTGGGCCAATACCAGCTCGGCCACCGAGCGGGTGTTCGAATAAGGCGCGTTGAATACCGCGATACCGCGTTCACGGGCGGCGTCCAGGTCGACCTGGTTGGTGCCGATGCAGAAGCAGCCGACGGCGACCAGGCGCTTGGCGCAGTCGAAGACTTCGGCGGTCAGCTGGGTGCGCGAGCGGATGCCGATAAAATGCGCGTCGGCGATTTTTTCTTTCAGCTCCTCGTCGGAGAGCGCGCCCTTGAGGTACTCGATGTTGGTGTAGCCGG
>CAMPJN010000013.1 GCA_946886875.1 uncultured Pseudomonas sp. | reverse complement strand
ATGTGCCGTTCGAAACCGACGAGGAGCGCGAATGCGCCGAAGGCGTCGGCGGTTATGCCCGGCCGATGCCGGCCTCGTGGATGGAACGCCAGGCCAAGGCGGTGCACGAACGCGCCAAGCAGGCCGATATCGTCATCACCACCGCGCTGATTCCGGGCCGCAAGGCACCGACGCTGCTGCATGCCAACACAGTTGAAGAAATGAAGCCCGGCTCGGTGGTCATCGACCTGGCCGCGGCGCAAGGCGGCAACTGCCCGCTGACCGTCGCCGAGCAGGTAGTCGTCAGCAGCAACGGCGTGACCATCGTCGGCCACAGCAACCTGGCGGCCATGGTGCCGGCGGACGCTTCGGCACTCTATGCGCGCAATCTGCTGGACTTCCTCAAGCTGGTCATCGACGGCGACGGCAAGTTCCACCTCAACCTCGAAGACGACATCGTCAAAGCGTGCCTGATGTGCCGCGATGGCCAAGTCGTACGAACCAACGGCTAAGGGGAAAACAACCATGGATATGATTTCCGACGGTATCTACAACCTGATCATCTTCGTGCTGGCGATTTATGTCGGCTACCACGTGGTCTGGAACGTCACCCCGGCCCTGCACACCCCGCTGATGGCCGTGACCAACGCGATTTCCGCGATCGTCATCGTCGGCGCCATGCTCGCCGCCGCACTGACCGTCACCCCGCTGGGCAAGTTCATGGGCACCGCAGCCGTGGCACTGGCCGCGGTCAACGTGTTCGGTGGCTTCCTGGTAACCCGGCGCATGCTGGAAATGTTCAAGAAGAAAGCGCCGAAAGTCGCTGCAGTGGAGAAGCACTGACCATGAGTATGAATCTGATCACTGTTCTCTACCTGGTCGCCTCGATCTGCTTTATCCAGGCGCTCAAGGGCCTGTCGCACCCGACTACGTCGCGGCGCGGCAACCTGTTCGGCATGCTCGGCATGGGCTTGGCGATCATCACCACCGTCGGCCTGATCTACAAGCTCGGTGCGGAAATCGCAACCCAGGGCATCGGCTACGTGATAGTTGGCCTGCTGATCGGCGGCACCGCCGGCTCGATCATGGCCAAGCGCGTGGAAATGACCAAGATGCCCGAGCTGGTCGCCTTCATGCACAGCATGATCGGCCTGGCCGCGGTATTTATCGCCATCGCCGCGGTGGTCGAGCCGCAATCGCTGGGCATAGTCGCCACCCTCGGCGATGCGATTCCGGCCGGTAACCGCCTGGAACTGTTCCTCGGCGCGGCCATCGGCGCCATCACCTTCTCCGGTTCGGTGATCGCCTTCGGCAAGCTCTCGGGCAAGTACAAGTTCCGCCTGTTCCAGGGCGCACCGGTACAGTTCAAGGGCCAGCACCTGTTCAACCTGCTGGTTGGCCTGGCCATCCTCGCCCTGGGCCTGGTGTTTGTCTTCACCGGCAACCTGCAAGCCTTCGCCGTGATGCTGGCGCTGGCCTTCGTCATCGGCGTGCTGATCATCATCCCGATCGGCGGCGCGGACATGCCGGTGGTGGTGTCGATGCTCAACAGCTACTCGGGCTGGGCGGCGGCCGGTATCGGCTTCTCGCTGAACAACTCGATGCTGATCATCGCCGGCTCGCTGGTCGGCTCCTCGGGTGCGATCCTCTCCTACATCATGTGCAAGGCGATGAACCGCTCGTTCTTCAACGTCATCCTCGGCGGTTTCGGCGGCGATGCCGACGCAGGTCCAGCGGCTGGCAGCCAGGAGCAGCGCCCGGTGAAATCCGGCTCGAGCGACGACGCGGCCTTCCTGCTGACCAACGCCGATACCGTGATCATCGTCCCCGGCTACGGCCTGGCGGTGGCCCGCGCGCAGCACGCGCTGATGGAGCTGGCGGAAAAGCTGACCCATCGCGGAGTCAACGTGAAGTACGCGATCCACCCGGTGGCCGGGCGTATGCCGGGCCATATGAACGTGCTGCTGGCCGAGGCCGAAGTGCCTTACGAGCAGGTGTTCGAGATGGAGGACATCAACTCCGAGTTCGGCCAGACCGACGTGGTGCTGGTGCTCGGCGCCAACGACGTAGTCAACCCGGCGGCGAAGAACGATCCGAAGTCGCCGATCGCCGGCATGCCGATTCTCGAGGCATACAAAGCCAAGACCATCATCGTCAACAAGCGCTCCATGGCCAGCGGCTACGCCGGTCTGGATAACGAGTTGTTCTATATGGATAAGACCATGATGGTCTTCGGCGACGCCAAGAAAGTCATCGAGGATATGGTCAAAGCGGTCGAATAAACCGCAGCGCCCATACAAAAAACCCGGCCAGCGTGCCGGGTTTTTTGTGCGCCACAAGTGGCTGCCGGCACAGGTACAGTTCGCGCCAGAAGGCTGAAAAAATCGTCAAAAAACTGTAATACAGGTCAGGACTCCTAGCAGTCCACTTTAAAACTGTACCTATATGAAAAACCTGATATTCAGCTTATATAGCAGCGAATACTCTCGATAAATTAGCTTTTACAGAGTGATTAACTTAGCTACGGTACAGTTGTATATTATTTTGCAAGCACAGTTACAAAGCAACCTATCTAATAGGCACGCAATTTACTTTAGCTGTGACTATTGATCCGCGCGGAATCCATGGATCATTAACCCCAAGCAAAACACTCTCTAACCCCGCCATAAGCGGAAGGATGTCACCATGGAACGTACCCTCAGTTCCGAGCTGTACCTCGAAAGCAATGTCTCTAATTCCGGCGTCGCCCTGCCTTTGCGCATGGCCGCTACCCTGCTGCAGTGGCAGCGTCGTTTGATCAGCCGTCGCCAACTGGCACGTCTCGATGCTCGCCTGCTGGCCGATGCCGGTATCAGTGAAGCGCAGCGTCATGCCGAGTTGAACAAGCCGTTTTGGCGTTAAGTAGAGGCGCAATGCGCGCCTACAGAAACCCCGCCCACATTTGCGTGTCGGCGGGGTTTTTTAGTGGGCCAGCTGCCTCGCGTTCGTCCTAATGCTCTCGAGCGGACGAGTCCATACATAAATTGGTCAGGCTCGACGATCGCATGCTCAGCGATGCCAGCATTACCTTGAAAAAAGGCCGGAACCGGCCAAGCTGTTCTGGAACTTGAACTGTGCTCAGCGCGCCAGCTGCTTGCTTTCCAGCAGCTCGCGGTAGAGCTCGGCAGTTTGTTGGCCCATGCGCTCGGCGGTAAACAATTGCTCGTAGCGCAGCTCCGCTTGCCGGCCCATCTGCGCGGCCAGCTGCGGATTGTCCCACAGCGTACGCATGGCTTCGCGGAAGGCCCGCGGGTCGCTCGGCGGCACTACCAAGCCAGTCTGGTTATGGATGTTGATATAGCTGGTGCCGGTACCTATCTCGCTGGAAATCATCGGTTTGCCATACATAGCCCCTTCCAGCAGGGAGATGCCGAAAGCCTCGGAACGTAGATGCGAGGGAAAGACGATGGCGCTGCACAGTTGCAATAACGCGACCTTGTCCTCATCGCCCACACGCCCAACAAAATGCACATGATCCAGACCCAAGGCCTGCGCTTGCGCAAGTAGCTCCAACTCCAAGGGGCCAGCACCGACAATCACCACCGGATACTGAGTGCCTTGTAAGGCCTCGAGCAAAATGTGCAGGCCTTTGTAATAGCGCATCACCCCAATGAACAGAAAGAAGCGCTCGCCGAAACGCTGTCGCCACTGCGCGCTGCGTTCTGCGGAGGGCACCGGGTAGGCTGCCTTATCCAGGCCATAGGGAATGATTGAGGTCTTGTCGCGGTAATGCGTCAGCACGTCGCTGGTCGCCAGGTAATTTGGCGAGGCCGCCACTATGCGGTCGGCGCTGCTTAGAAAGCGGTTCATCAGCGGACGGTAGAGCTTGAGCAGGTGCTTCTGGCGGATGATGTCCGAGTGATAGGTCACTACCGTCGGCTTCTTGATCCGTGCAGCAAAATGCAGCACGTCCATATAGGGCCAGGGGAAGTGATAGTTGATCACGTCGACTTCGGCGGCCAGCGCCTTCAGGCGTCCCAATACGCTGTAGGAAAAACCGGTGGAGGCCAGTTGCAGATCCAGCTTGGCACGATGCACATAGTGATCGGCGAGCATCAGGTCGCGCGGCTCAGGGATGGCGCTCAGCGTCAGCACATGACTCTCGATGCCGTGAGCAATACCGCTCTGGCAGATCTGATAGATCACTTGTTCTATACCGCCTACGGTTTCCGGCAAGTAAGTCTTGAAGACGTGCAGAATCCGCATTCATTGCTCCGAAGCCTGCCGATAAGCGGCAGTAGTGATAGTCGCACAGCGTTTCCAGGAGAATTGCTGTGCCTGTTGTAAGCCCATTGTCCGGCGTGCCTGCCACTCCGCCTGATCGTCAATCAAGCGGACAATTGCCTCGCACCACCCTTGGTCGTCCCCCGCTTCGAGATAGATACCGGCGGGGCCAGCCACTTCGGGTAAGGCTGCCTGCGGAGACAACAATACCGGCACACCACTGGCCATCGCCTCCAGTACAGGTAGGCCGAAGCCTTCGTAGAGTGACGGGAACAGCAGCAAGCGTGCTCCGGCCAGCAGTTCGGCTAGCGCCTGGTCGCTCTGATAGCCAAGCAGACGTACATGTCCGCTGGCCAACGCCGCCTGCAACTCGGCGGCAAAACAGTCGTTGCGCCAACCGGCCATGCCGGCGATCAGCAACGGAAAGCGGCTACGCAGCGCTTCGGGAAGCAAGGCATGGGCGCGCAGAGCCTGGGTAAGATTCTTCCGCGGCTCCAGGGTGCCGACACACAGCAGATACCCTCCAGGCTCAAGTCCTAACGCGGCCAAACAGCCTTGCAACTGTTCCGGCTGGCGAGGATGGAAGCGTTGCCCGTAGCCCAAAGGGGCGACTTTCACACGCTCGGCCGCCACTCCGTAATATTGGCAAATTTCATCCGCAACGAACTGGGAATCCGTAAGGATGCACCCTGCCCGCTCAATCGCCGGCCCGATGCGTCTTTCGATTTCGGCCAGACGATCACGCGGCTGCGTCTGCGGATAATGCACATGGGTCAGGTCATGCAGGGTCATGAGCATAGGCCCGGAGAAATCCAGGGGCCACAAACTCGGCTCATGGTAGAGGTCGACACGACGCTGCCGTGCGCCGCGGTCGAAACGATGCTGATCCAGCGCGCGACGAATCTGGTAGGCCCAGGGGATCTGCTTGGCCAGCGCTGCCCAGCGGTTGTAGCCGGGCAGCGCAGCCTGTGGCACTACATGGCTCCAACCCCAGCCATGGAAAAGCTCCAGCTCGATCTGCGGATCATCGCGCAGCGCCTCGATCAGCTCGACCAGATACTGGCCGATCCCGGTGCGGGGGGCCTGCAGAATCCGAGCGTTAAGGGCAATCCGCATGCACCACCGCTGCAGCGTGCATGGGGGCTGTCTTGGACGCGCCCTGAATACCGCTCAGCGTCCGGCTAATCAGTTGCTGAGCCGCGCCGTTCCAGTCGATCCACTGCCATTCGGTAACCGGGCGAGCCGCCGGGAATTGGCTTGTGGCCTCGAAAGCCCGTATATGCGCGGCCAAGCTATGCGGCTCGCTCAGGTCGAAATACGCCATAAAGTCGCCGCCGATCTCGCGGAATACCGGGATGTCGCTGGCCATAGCTGGCAAGCCACGCTGCATCGCCTCCACCAGCGGCAAGCCGAAGCCCTCGGCATAGGAGGGAAAGACCAGCGCGCGCGCATTCGAGTAGGCGTACTCCAGGCTTTTGTCGTTAATGCCGTTGAACATAAACAGGCATTTGTTCTTCAACGGATGCTGGTTGATCCGCTCAATCAGCGCTTCGCATTTCCAGCCAACCTTGCCGATGATGCACAAGCGCGCAGTCGAGCCCCGCGCCCACAGCAGCTCGAACGCGTCGAGCAGATAGGCGTGGTTCTTGCGCGGCTCGATGGTGCTGACCATCAGATACACCGGCTCTTGCTTGGCAAACATGCGTCGCAACTCGGGGTGTAAAGGGGCGTCGGCCTGCGCCAGATCCAGCTCGGAGCCGAGGTGGAAGTAACTATGCCAGCGCTGGCGGGCTTCATCCGCGCCCAGGCGTAGTTGCAATTCGCGCTCGACCTGCTCGCTGATGGTCTTGGAGATCGCCATAAAGCCATCGGCGGTTTTGGCGATCCAGTCGAACCATTGATCGAAGACCTTGACCAGCCCAGCATCGCAGAACTGCGGGTGGGTCAGTGGAATCAGGTCATAGATCACCGAGACTATCCCCACGCCTTGCTGTTTCAGACGTTCGGCCAGGGCGAAGAAATCGGCATGCCAGGAGGAGTCGAGCAGCAACAGCTGATCGCCCTCTTGCACTTGCAGCGGCACAGCGCGCTCAGGTGCCGGTTGGGCATTGCGATTGAGCCAAAGCAGGCCGCGCAGTGGTAGGGTGATAGCCAGGCTGGCCAACTTGCACAGCATGAACAGCGCGCGCCGGGCCGCGTGCGATGAGCTAAATGGGCGAAACCGCTCAAGCCGCGAGTGCCACCACCAATAGCGGTTGCGGGCGTGATCCAGGCGAATAATCAGCGCCTGGCGCAACGGCGTTTCTTTGTGGGCCTTCAATGGAGCCAGGCTCAATACCTGGTAGAGCCGCCCACCATTCATCATCACCGGAATGCATTCGACATCCCCCGGCAGGTGATCCAATTGCTTGATGACGTTACGCACCACCCGCTGAATACCGGAGTTGTCCTGCGGGTGCTCATAAACATAGGTGCATTCAATCAGGAAGCGCATGATCCCTCAGCCCTTGGGTATTTGGCGGCGTTGCCGCAGCTAGCGTCCGCTCGATGGCGACCTGCGAGTCCAGCCAGGCGCAGCCGACGAAGTCCGGCTGGCGAATATTGATGACGTGAAACACCAGGGCGAAATCGCGCCACTCATAGTTGGTATCCAGGTGCGAATCCAGACGTGACAGCGATAAAGCGATGGAATAATTGCCCTTGCCCAGGCGTGCGGGAAACTCGAAGCGGTAAGTCACTTGCTCACCCGCCTTAAGATTTTCCAGCGGCTTATTCAGACGATGGGTATTGATGCCGTAGATGGCCTGGCCCATGCGGTCCTTGATCATAAAACCCAGCACTAGGCGTGGGATATCGAGCTTGATGTCAACGACGACCTGCAGCGTGACCGTGCTACCGACGGAGACTACTTCGATGCGCTGCCCTTGCTCGTTGATCAGCGCCACGTCGGCAAACCCAGCCTCGCCGGTACCGGAGATGGTGCGTATCTGGCCGCCGGCCAAGCGCTCCTGACGCACCGTTTGCTGTTCCTTTTCGGCCAACATGGCGCTGTAGAAATCCATCACCTCTTCGGGCGCACCTTCCAGCGCCAAGCGGCCACCGACCAGCAGGATGGCGCGGTCGCAAAGGGACTGAATCGCCTGGCGATCGTGGGAAACAATCAGCAATGTCGTACCCGCTTTTCTGAACTCGCGGATACGATCGAAACTCTTGTGCTGGAAATAGGCGTCGCCCACCGACAAGGCTTCATCGACAATCAACACATCCGGGCGCCGCGCCGTCGCCACGCTGAAAGCCAGGCGCATCTGCATGCCACTGGAGTAGGTGCGCACTGGATGGTCGATGTACTCACCGATCTCGGCGAAAGCCTCAATCTCCGGCATCAGCGCATGCAGCTCTTCCATGCTCAAACCCAGCAGTTGCCCGGCCATAAAGACATTCTGCCGACCGCTAAAATCCGGGTGAAAACCCATGCCCAGTTCGAGCAGCGCGGCGACGCGCCCCTCAATCTGAATATGCCCTGCATTGGGCTGAGTGGTGCCGGTGATCATTTTCAGCAACGTGCTCTTGCCCGCGCCGTTGACCCCAATAATTCCCAGCGCCTCACCGGGCTTAACCTGGAAGGAGACGTCCTGCAGCACCCAGGTCAGCTGATGACGCGGTGCCGAGAAGGGGATCAGCCATTCCGCCAGGCGCGACCAGCGCGTGGGGTATTGCTTATAAGCCTTGCCCAGTTGGCTAACTCGAATACTGCCCATCAGAGTTCATCCACCATTTCACCGGAACGCTTACGGAACAGACGCATGCCCAGTAGACAGAGCGCTGCCGCGAGCAACGCGGTCGGCCAGAGCGCTGACCAGTCGGGCCATTGGCCATAGACAAAAATGCCCTGATAAGCAGAAATCAGCGGCACCATTGGGTTCATCGCGATCCAGGGTTGGATTTCTTCAGGGAGAATCGACAATGGATAGACGATCGGGGTGAACCAGAACCAGAACTGCAGGAAGATCCCGGTGAATTGCCCGACATCGCGGAAAAATACGTTGAGCACACCGAGGATGATGCCCAGGCCAATGGAGAAGGCGATCTGAATCAGCAGAACTGGAATTACGCCGAGAATGGCCCAGCCGGGGAAGTTCTGAGTTACCAATAGAAAGCCGAGAAACAGCGCGAAGATGATCGCGAAGTTGACCCCGGCATTCATCACCACAATCAGCGGCAGACAGATACGCGGGAAGCTGAGCTTCTTGATCAGGTTGGCGTGTTCGAGAAACACCGACTGGCTACGCCCGATCACCTCGGCGAAAAAGCCCCAGGCGAGAATCCCCGCGCATAGGTAAATACCATAGGCCAGGCTGTTATCCACGCCAGGTAGGCGGGCTTTCATCAATTGGGAAAAGATCACCGTGTAGACGATGATCATCGAAAGCGGATTGAGGATCGTCCAGGTCGCGCCCAGCAAGGAGTTACGGTAGCGCGTTTGAAACTCGCGCTTGACGCTGCCCAGCACGAATCCGCGGTAATTCCAGACCGCACGTACCATACCGACCGCCACTAGAGAATCCTGCCGTATTGGTCTTCGAAACGGACGATATCGTCCTCGCCCAGGTATTCGCCGCTCTGTACTTCAATCATGACCAGATCGATCACCCCGGGATTCTCTAGACGATGCTTATGCCCGGCTGGGATATAGGTGGATTCGTTGCTATTGACCAGGCGCGCACCTTCGCCATTGGTAACCTTGGCCATACCTTGCACCACCACCCAATGCTCACTGCGGTGGTGGTGCATTTGCAGCGATAGCGCCGCGCCTGACTTGACCACGATACGTTTGATTTTGAAGCGCGGCCCTTCCTCAAGCACCGTATAGGTGCCCCAGGGTCGGCTCACCGTACGGTGCAGACGATAAGCATCGTGGTTGCTATCTTTCAAGCGCTTGACCACCTGACGCACATCCTGGGCGCGGTCGGCGTGGGCCACCAGAATGGCGTCGGCAGTATCGATGACGATCAAGTCCTTCACGCCGACTGTCGCCACCAGGCGGCCATCGCTCTGCACGAAGGTATTACGGCTGTCGATAAATATCGCCTCGCCAGTTGCACGATTGTTCTGCGCATCCGGCTCGACCAAACCACTCATTGCACCCCAGGAACCGATATCACTCCAGCCGAAAGCAGCTGGCACTACCGCGACCTTGGCTGAGCGTTCCATAAGTGCATAGTCGATGGAAATATCCGGCAGGGCTGCGAACTGCTCGGCATTCAATTCCTGTTGCATAACCGCACCCAGATCCTGAGCCGGGCTTGCGCTCACGCAGGCGCTGGCCAATTCAAGCAGCTCGGGGGCATGGGTTGCTAGCTCCCCCAGCAGCGTACTGGCGGTGAAGCAGAACATGCCCGAGTTCCACAAAAAGGTACCGCTGGCCAGGTAGCGTTCGGCCGTCTCCTGGTCGGGTTTCTCGACGAAACGTTCGACCAGAGCAGCGCCATCCTGATTCAGAGCTGCGCCTACCTCGATATAACCAAAGCCGGTCTCGGGTGCCGTAGGACGAATACCGAAGGTCACCAGATATCCATCCGCCGCCAGCGCGGACGCCTGTGCAACCGCCGCCATAAACGCCTCACCATCTTGGATCAGATGATCAGCGGGCATCACCACCATCATTACCTGATCACCATAGCGCTCACGCATCACCAGCGCCGCCGCCGCTATGGCAGGGGCAGTGTTGCGCCCCAGAGGCTCGAGAATGAAGTGCGCGTGGAGGCTAGGCAGCTTGGCAGCAAGAAAATGATCTTTACTTTGAAAGTAATAATCGCGGTTGGTCACCGTCACTATTTCACCACCCCGGGCCACCAATTCGGCGGCCCGGCGATAGGTCTTCTGCAGCAGCGACTCACCATCTGGCAATTGCATAAAGGGCTTGGGTTGCCCTTCGCGAGATACCGGCCACAAACGGGTTCCGGCACCGCCGGAGAGGATCACGGGAACTAGCATGGACCTACTCCTTGGCCACACGCTTAAGATCGGCTTCCACCATCGACTGGATCAGGGTTTCGAGGCTGGTCCTGGGTTTCCAACCCAGTACCCGTTCGGCTTTACCCGGGTTGCCCAGCAACACTTCCACTTCCGCAGGACGGAAGAACGCAGGGTCGATAACCACATGTTCTTGATAATCCAGTTCCACATGAGCAAAGGCAATGCGGCACATCTCCCTCACCGTGGTGGTTACGCCTGTCGCCACCACATAATCGTCGGCCTTATCCTGCTGCAGCATCAACCACATTGCCTCGACATAGTCGCCGGCAAAGCCCCAATCGCGCTTCGCGTCGATATTGCCCAGGCGCAGCTCGCGTTGTTTACCCAGCTTGATACGCGCCACGGCGTCTGTGACTTTGCGAGTGACGAACTCGATGCCGCGCAGCGGCGACTCATGATTGAATAGAATGCCGCTGGAGGCATGCAGGCCAAAGCTTTCGCGGTAATTGACGGTAATCCAGTGGCCGTACAACTTGGCCACCCCATAGGGGCTGCGCGGATAGAACGGGGTGTTTTCGTCCTGCCGTTCGGCTTGGATCAACCCGAACATTTCGCTGGTCGATGCCTGATAGAAGCGTGTGTGCGGGCTGAATTGACGAATAGCCTCAAGGCCGTGGGTCACCCCGAGGCCATCGACGATGCCGGTGGTAACAGGTTGGTCCCAGGAGCTGCCAACAAAGCTCTGTGCGCCCAGGTTATAGAACTCATCGGGACGAGCCTTGAGCACCGCCCGCTGCACCGAGCAGGCATCGGCCAAGTCGCCTTCCAGATAGTTGATCTGCGACTCGATACCTAGCTCGCGCAGGCGCCAGCGAGTATCGCTGCTACGTCGGGCCACCAAACCGTGGATCTGGTAGCCCTTGTCCAGCAGCAACTTGGCCAGATAGGCCCCGTCCTGCCCCGTAAGCCCTGTTATCAGTGCACTTTTAGTCATTATTGTCGTTCTCTTTCTTCCCAGTCAGAGAGCACTCTGCGCAGGGTTTCCGTGATTTTTACGCCAGGTTTCCACCCGGTCTCTTTCTGTAGTTTTTCGGAACTGCCGACAACTCTACGTTGCTCGGCCCGGCGCATCCGTGCCGGGTCTTGAACTAACTCCACATCCACTCCGGCCAAGCCGGCTATCTCAACAATCAGATCTCGAACCCGACGCTCCTGCCCCGAGCAGACGTTATAAACCTCGCCACTACGGCCCTTCTCCAACAGCAGCAAATAAGCCTCGATAACGTCCTGAACATCTAGAAAGTCGCGGGTCACGTCGATATCGCCCACCTCCAGGCACGGTGGCTGCAACCCCAGGCGAACCCGAGCAATTTGTCTGGCCATATTGGAGATAACGAAAGAGTCGCCCTGACCCGCGCCGATATGATTGAACGGACGTGCCACTATGATGCGCCAGGGCTCGATATAGCTCCACTGTTGACAAAGCAATTCAGCTGAAATTTTGCTTACGGCGTAGGGGTTACGAGGGCGCGGCGCGAGCGATTCGACGACTGGCAAGTCAGCTTCCGCAACTTGGCCGTACACATCGCCAGAGCTGACATAGAGAAAGGTGCCGCTGAAGCCTCGCCGCTTAAGTGCCTGAAGCAGGTTAAGCGTACCGGTCAAGTTAACCTGTAGGGTTTGTGCGGGGTCGCGAAAGGCCTCCGGAACGAAGGTCTGGCCCGCCAAGTGGATAACAGCATCTGGCTGGTACTGCTCCAGCATGCTGTCGAGTGCAGCGCTATCGAGCAGATCGTAACTGGCCTCAGGCTGCAGTAGCTGCCAGTCGAGTGCTGCATGTGCGCCGCCAAGAACTCGCTGTAGGTGCTGCCCGACAAATCCGGAAAGCCCGGTAACCAACAGTTTTCTTCTCATTCTTGTTCAACCTGTTTGCAACGGATCAGGACAGTAGACAACGGCATCTAGTTTTTAGCTGAGCGAACGCTTTCTGCTCAGATGCCTTGTGCAGCTAGCTGCTTCATTAAGCTAACGAGTGGCAATCAATCGCTTCAACGAGGTGATCAACCTCGCGACTTTCCATAGACGACTGCTGTAAATCGCGGCCAACTGCGTTTCGGCAAGATCCGCACGTTGCGTCGCTTTTTGCAGGTTTACCTGCAGCGGTTCGATATCCGCGACGGGATGACTGAAGCGGTGCCCGTAACACAGCTGGAACTCATCGAGGAAATTGGGTGGCATGGACAGAGGCACAAGTAACTCGAGCTTTTCCTGAGCTACGTAATAGCGGTTGATTCCATCGCACAGACCAGGTTGATAGCCCGCCTGCAGAATCAACTCCTCCCACTCGGGTGTCTTGTCGAAAGCGGACTCGATCAGGATGATCCATGGCCGCCAGCGTCGAAAATCCATGCCCTGAAGGACGTTGCGCTCGAAGCCTTCGACGTCGATCTTCAGGAAATGAAAGGGCGCTGCGGCGGACAGGTATTGAGCGCAGATGTCGGCAAGCCGTTTCGTTTGCACTTTGCGCTGGACGAAAGAAATCCCCTCGGCCTGTTGCAGTTCTGCCATTTCCTGGCTGAGGGTCGAAAGACCGGTATCAGCCGACTCGAAAAAGACCAGCTCACCTTCCTGATCACCAACCGCCACACACAGGTTAGTGTCCTGCGGGCGCTCGTAGCACAGGGCTTCGTAGTAATGCTGGACCGGCTCGATATTGATGCCGCGCCAACCGCGCTCGTATAGCGAGCGGGTGACCGAGTCCTGGGTGGGGTGATTGGCCCCTACGTCGACGTAATTTCCAGGGCCGAAAAGCTTCAGGGCACGCCAGAGCATTACGTCCTCGAAGTTTTGGGCGTAGGAAATAAATTGCGGGGATACGGCGTCCTGATTATTCATGGGGTTCCACTGCATTATTAAGATCTGACCGAGTCCGACATATCTACAACGCCATCGCGCCCATCCCTGATTTTGCGCGCTGCACGCTTACCATGGTCGCGCAATGGAACTTCCAGAAGGCGATAGTTCAGTTCGCTCAACACCACGATTAGTAGGAAAGCGGTAATTACGAACGGATAGAAAAACTCTTCATTAAAACCTTGTGCCGCCGCATCCGTGCGAAACCAAAGCTCTCGAGTGAAGTAAAAAGCCGGTATATGAATCAGGTAGATGGCATAGGACCGCGCGCCCAACCATATCAGCAGGCTCGAAATAGGTTTGGGGAACCCCAGAAAGCCCCTGTCGTAGGAGGCTAACCAAACAAGCGCAGCAGATATCAGTGCGATCATGCCAACTTTGATGTTTACGCTGCGTAGCTGGTCCGAACCCAGCACCCAAAGGCATATCAGCGCAGCCAAGACCACAGCGAGACCATATTTGTTTCGTTCAAGAAAACCGGGCTTGAAAAGCAAGTATGACGAGTGCTGCGTCCACAACGCTAAAAGCACTCCAAGTGCCAGGGCATCGGTACGAAAAACCATCAGCGTAGGCGTACGTACCAGAAAGAACTGGAGCAGAACCAACAAAATCATGACGTGCAACAGATAGCGGCGTGCCAAAAGAATCACCACAGGAAACAACAGGTAAAACTGCTCCTCCAGCGAAAGGCTCCAGTAAACGAAGCTCGCTCCATAGGGCCACTGCATAAATGTCTCGGCGAAGCGGAAGTTGGCCACCTGTAAAACCCCAGCTACCGTTGCCTCCAAGTTGGTACGGAACAAACCGAATGCGCCGGTCTGATTGACGGCTAGCGAGGCGACCAGCATTACCAGCAGCCATAGCCATGCTGATGGCAGCAGTCGCCAAGCCCGACGTACCCAGAAGGCCAGCACCATACGCGTGGCCGCTTCACCGCGCGGCACCGCCAACAAACGCGGCGCCAGATCACGTGCAATCACAAATCCAGAGATAGCGAAGAACAGGTCCACGCCGACCCAACCGCTAAAGTAGGTATAGAAGCGCTCCATATTGGGTGTGGCCCAAGTAAACAGGTTGCCGGAGGCGTGGTGGAAGACCACCATCAACACCGCGATTCCACGCAGGATTTCGATATCACCGATGCGGGTTCTCATTGGATAACGGTGACCTCAGGGTTTGCGCGCAACTACAACCTGGCTTTTCGGCATAACCGTATCCAGCGCCGCCTTGATACGCGGCCCGGCGGGCAGCGACAGTAGCGTCGACCAGGTCTCCGACCAATTTTCCAGCAACGGATGCCAAGGCGGGCTGAGCGGTTGGTTCTCGCAGGCCCAGTACAATGACCACCATACGGCGTGATAGAAACCGTACTGCATGGTGCTCTCCACGCTCAGCCCCGCCTCCAGCGCCAATTGTTCCAATTCGCCGCGCTTGAAGATACGAATATGGTTGGGGCGTTCGAAATAGACAGAGGGGGCGATATGTTTCTGCACGCCCTCGATGATTTCGTCCGGGACCGTCAGCAGAAACAGAGCGCCCGGCCTGGCGACGCGCACCAGTTCGGCCATGAACTGGGCGGGGTCGTCGACGTGTTCGAGAACTTCCATGGCGACGACCCGACTGATTACTCCATCGTCCAGCGGTATAGGATTGGCATCGGTAACCAGTGTGCGAACGCTGCGTGCGCTCTCTTTCTCAAGCCGCGCACGAGCGGTATCGAGCTTACTGGCATCTAAGTCGGCGAGAATGATCTCGGCCCCTTGCCGGGCGCTAAAGAGAGCGTAGCCACCTTCGCCACAACCTATATCAAGCACTACATCTTCAGCCGATATCGCAAAGCCGCGGACCAACTCGCCAGTTTCATTCTGCAGCCAGCCGCTCTGATGTATATCGACCAAGCCGATATCGATCTCGGGTTCTGCGGGTGCAAGCACCTTGGGAACCGGCTCGCGGGAGGGCCGGAGCTCGGAAGATGAAGTCGTCAGTAGACGCTTGAGCCGATTCAGCATGTACGAATTCTCATAATAGGACGGTGAGCCTGAAGGCACGAATCAAAAGGGTTTTCGCGCAACTATCACCTGGCTCTTGGGCATCAGGCGATCCAGTTGCTGTTTAACCGGCGAGAACTCGGGTATCTGGATAAGTCGGTGCCATAAACCGGCCCAATCATCAAGCAATGGAGAGTACGGGGGATGCACGACGTCATGGGTTTCGCCTGTGCGTTGTTCCCCAGAGGCCTTGAGCTGCGACCAGTAGATCAGCATCCACATGCTCCAATAAAAGCCATAGGAGGAGCGGCGCTCGATAACGAGCCCAGCCTGCTCGACCAATTGGCCGAAGGCCTCGCGTTCGAAAATATGAATATGGTTCGGGGGTTGAAAGTAATGCTCTGGGGCGCAGTCTTGCTGGATATGCTCCCCAACCGGGTCGGGTACAGCTAACAGGTAGAGAGCTCCAGGTTGGCCGACTCGAACCAGCTCGCGCAATATAGTTGCCGGATCATCGACGTGCTCAAGCACCTCCAGGGCAATTATCCGAGTTGCATAGTCAGCTGCCAGTGGCAGTGGGTTGCTGTCTGACACCAGCCCTTCTACGGCCCGAGCTGGTGTTTGCTCAAGTTTCTGCCGCAGGGCTTCGATTTTCTCCGGTACAACATCACTGAACACCACATGGGCACCGCGGTTGGCGCAAAACAGGGTCGCGCCGCCGGCGCCGCAGCCGACATCAAGCACCACGTCCTGCGGTCCGATGGCGAAACCGGAAAATAGTTCGTCGCTGGCGTTCAGAAACCAGCCGCTCTGTACCGCATCGACCAAGCCACAATCACGGGCGTCGACATAGTCGGGTGCTGGAGCTGGGACGGGAGGGCTGTGCAATGTGGGGCCGCCGATCAGCCGATGCCACCAAGTCAATACCCGCATCATGCGCTCACCCTTTGATCCATCTTAAGAAATACGGATAGCTTTTCTTGCGCAGCATGCCTGGAGCAGTGGCCGCGCATGCGCTCAACCGCATTCTGGGCGAGTTGCTGGTAGCGCTCGGGTTGGTTCTTGGCACAGTTATAGGCTGCCAGGTAGGCCTCTTTCAGGGACGCCCAGTCAATCTGATGGCGCTGCGTGCGATAGGCCAGGCGCGGATCATGGGACCAGGCGGTGGCGTCCAGCCAGCTGTCGACAACAAAGCCAACCTCCTCGTCGATGTAGTCGACCATTGCCGAGTGACGGGGCGCAATCGCGGGTTTGCCGCAGGACAGGAACTCCATCAATGGCAGGCACTGACCTTCGCCGTGGGAGGCATTGACTGCAAAGGCGCTCGCCCGGATCAGCGCATCGAACTCACTGCCGTCGAGATAGCCGTGAAGCAGGACTACCCGGCATTTGAAGCGGGGCATGCGCGCCATCCAGATCAGCATGTCGTGCATGGCGGATAGATATTCGTTATGCCCAAGCTTGAACACTAACGTGGCATCAGGGGTGTCGCGGAACGCTGCGCAGAATGCGGTCAGCATATCTGCCCAGTTCTTGCGGCCATCATAAGGGTTGAATAGCGCGGTAAAAATCACCCCGGACAATTTCAGCTCAGAATCGCCCGGCAGCCATTCGGGCATCAGCGGTTTGACGCCTGTGGCGAGGGGGTGCGGCGGCTCGACGGTGTTACGCGGCTCCAAGCGCTTGTCGGGATCTTCGTAAACCAGCTCGAACCGTGGAAGCGCTTTTTCTTTGGCGTTGGGCAAAAAGGACAGGTTCTGGCGCAGCACCTTCAAGTACCACTCGCCCAGATAGCGTCGAGTTACTTGGGCGCGTGATTGCTGGCGAGTGGCAGGGACTGCAACGGCGTTATCGGCGGGCTGTTGGCGCGCCATGGCTTGTTCGTGCTCACGGATGGCCTGCACAACTCTGGCCGTCGCATGCTCACCGAAAATATAGGGGCTTAATGCCGGGTCGTGGCTATCCACCACTACCCCCGCACGGACGCTGATGGCGACGGTGCTGGTCAGCGGCAATTCGGCAGGTTGCGCTCTGATCGTGGCAAATTTGTCCCAGACCGGCGAGGGGATAGCCACGATCGGAAACTGTGGGCCCATGTCCTTGCGCACAGCATCGACGATCATCTGCGAATGAGTAATGCCACTGCCGCAAGCATTCAAGACATACCGCCAGTCCTGCTGCTGCTCATCCAGCCAATACTCATTGGGAATACTGTCGAACTCCCAGGCAAACACCGGAATGGTCGGACAGCGGAGCCCCACTAGGGTTTTCTGAGGTGGCGAGAATGACAGGAACAAACAACGCTCGCCTGCTGCGCAGGCTTGATCATAGAGCGCATCGACTTGCTGTTCGGGATCTTCGACCACCTGTACATCGCCCAGGGCTTTCAGTACAGGCAAGAAGTCACGCAGAACAAAGTAATAGCTGTACTCCGGTAACCCCATGCTGGTGGCAATACGTGCAGCCGTGACTTCCGAGTAAACCAGAAACTTCATGGCAGCATGCCCTCCTTCCGCTGTGCGAGAGCTTCGCTGTTGCGATCGCGTATCAGCGCGCGCAAAAAAGTCTCCAATGGCGCAGCCACTACATCAACCGAGGCGAATGCCTGCATTCTTTTAAAGGCATGTTGCGACATGCTGCGGTAAAGCTCAGGTTTCGATTGAGCAACCTGATAGCTGTCTTGGTAAGCCTTCACCAGGGAGTGCCAGTTCAGGCGATGCCGGTGGGTCATAAAAATGCCCGTAGGATCATGGGGCCAGCAAAAGGGTTCGAGCGAGCACTTGAGGAGAAACGCAAGGTGTTCGTCGACATAGTCGCTCATGGCGCTATGCACGGGCGCTATGCCTGGTTTGCCGGCGGACAAGAACTCCATAAGGGGCAGGCACAGACCTTCTCCGGAAGAGGCGTTCACGTAATAGGTCGACGCCTTTATAAGCTCACGGTACTGCTCATCCTCGAGAAAGCCATGCAGCACAATTACCCGGCAGCTGAAGGGGGCCAGTCGCGATAACAAGGTGATCAATACGATGCGGTAATACTCCAGATCGTGATGGGTCATCTTCACGACCAGGGTGGCATCCTCGCGTTCCTTGAATGCCCAGCAGAAGGCGGTAATCAACTCGACCCAGTTTTTGCGACTGTCCGCGGGGTTCAGCACCGTTGTGTAGACCACGCCGGAGACATGGATCTGATGCAGCGGCGGTGCTGCCGGTGCTGCCGGTGCTGCGTTATCGGCTGGCGCAACGGCAGGTGTCGAGGTCTCTGTCGTGGGGGCGGTATGTGAGGCGGGCTGTAGAGGGCGGCGAATTTCTTCCAGCCAGCCTTTAAACAGCGCTTTGCTGAGTTGCCAGGCCTGGGTAAGTGCTCCTGATGGCGGTGGAAGCTCTGGTTCTGGCTCTGGTTCAGTGGGCACTTCGCTTGGCTTGCGTACCAGACCATCGGCGGACAGCCCCAAGAGGGGGCTGTCAATAACGATGCCGGCGAATGGGAATACCCGGTCGCCCAGTTCGGCAGGTACTCCACCGGGGTTACCAAGGCTTTTATAGCGATCCCAGACCGGTGCCGGCAGCGAGATAACAGGAAAGTCCTCAGCCGTGGCGTGTTCAACCAGGTTGGCGGTTTCCTGGCTGGTGCAAATGGCCCCTTGCAGGTTGGCCAGCGCATAGCACCAATCGTTCTGTGGGTTGTCATCCCAGGCCACTGACGGCAGGGTATCGAACTCCCAGGCAAAGACCACCACAGTTGGGCAGCTCAAGCCAAGCGGAACCTGGTGAGGCGGGCTGAAACTGAAAAATACCACCTCTTCGCCGGCCGCCCGGTACTGCTCGGACAGATGTTCTATCTCAGCGGTGCTTTTTACCAGCAGCACAGTTCCCAGACGCTCTAGCGCCGGGAGGAAGTCCTTCATCAGAAAAAAGTAACTGTACTCTGGCTTGCCGAGTGAGCCCTGAATGCTGGCCTGATCGATTTTCGACCCAACGAGGATGATCATGTTGCGAGAAGAACTCCTTTACGCCGTACCCAGTTACCCGGCCAGCGCAACTACTTGTTATAGCTTTCGATATCCAGAGAGGTTCGCTGCTCTGCAATGCCTTCTTCCGACATCATCCAATGTCTGCAATTTCGCCTGCAGAGCGCGCAATATCCGCGTCAAATAGCGCCATTACGCGGATATTGGCCGCAGTTTACACAATGCCGCACAGCTAATCTCTGCCTATAACAGACTCCCACTCCGTCATCTTTTGCGCTGTTAGGGCCTTGCCTTACAGATTGAGCCATACATTCAGCAATTGGCCCATCCGGCATGCTTGAACTACTCCTGCAACCGCAAGCAGCGACCGTGTTGTTTGCGTTCTCCTCATTTGTATGACGCTCGATCAGTCTATTCAGCGCCTCCGCGCCGCTTAACCCGGCAAGCGGTGCAGAAGCCACCCAGCTTTGTGGCGACCACCGATGCCCTGGCTACCGAGCTGGCCACCACCTCGAAAGTCACATCCGTCATTTCCTACTCGCCAAGGGACGACGAAATAGCGCTTGTCGCCAGCCGGAGTTCGCTTTTCCGAGCGCGCCACACCTATACGCCCAAGAGGTGCATCTGAAGAAGATGGTTCTCAATTTTTAGTAGGCGAGCACGAACCAGATATCACCGTGCACTCCACGCATGCTGGCCGGACATTCAAGGGCTGGAGCAAGCTGCTCTACCTGACCGCGCTGGAACAATCCCAAGCGCTGCTCAATGAACCGCTCAGGCACGTCATGCGGCACTTCGCCGAGGCTCGACGAGCGCGTCTGTTAAGGCGTGGCCATGGGCATCTGCTCCTGCCTGTACAGTCAGACCTGGCCAAACGACCGCTCACCCTGTGGATGACGGGCCTCAGCGGTTCGGGAAAATCACCTTGGTGCTTGCCTTGGAGTACCGTCTGAACGAACTTGGGAATGCCTGCTTCGTGCGCGAAGGAAAAATTCACACGACCTTGCGTTTCGGAGGGATGTTTTCAGCTAGCGGCTTACATACATAGCGGGCCAGACCATACAGAAGCCGGCGCAGCAATCAGAACAGTTGGCTGAAAAACCAAGCTGCACCCGTACAATTCTGCGTCGCTGTGGCTGCAACCGGCCGCGCCAGCGCGCGATCATGGCTCCCCATATCCCACACCCGCGACCATGCGGGAAGGTTAGCCGCCATGGAACGCAGCCTCAGTAGCAGCCTGCCCATCCTCACTCCCGCTCATCGGCATGGCGTCAGCCGCCTGCTGACGACCCTGCAACTCTGGGGTCGCAACATCCGCAGCCGCCGGCAATTGGCCAAGCTCGACGCACGCCTGCTCAGCGATGCAGGCATCAGCGAAAGCGATCGCCTGGCGGAACTGGATAAGCCGTTCTGGCGATAAACGACAGCCTCAGGACCTGGCGCCCAGCCCGAGCGGCGCACGCTCCTCGGCCAGCAATTCCCGGTACAGGGCGGCTATCTGTCGCCCCATGCGCTCGGCGGTGAATAGCTGCCGATAGCGCTGCTCGGCGCGCTGACCCATTTGCACAGCCAAGGCAGGGTTGTCCCACAGCGTGCGCAGCGCTTCGCGCAGCGCCAGGGGATCGCTCGGTGGCACCACCAGGCCGGTGTGGTTATGCAGGTTGATATAGCTGGTGCCGGTGCCGATCTCGCTGGAAATCATCGCCTTGCCGAACATCGCCCCCTCCAGCAGGGAAATGCCGAACGCTTCGGAACGCAGGTGCGAGGGGAATACCAAGGTGCTGCACAGTTGCAGCAACGCCGCCTTGTCCTCGTCATCCAGACGGCCGACAAAATGCACATGATTCAGACCCAATGCCAATGCCTGCGCGCGCAGCTCCAACTCCAGCGGCCCGGCGCCGACTATCACGACCGGATAGGTGGTGCCCCGCAGCGCTTCGAGGAGAATATGCAGGCCCTTGTAGTAGCGCATGACCCCGACGAACAGAAAGAACCGCGAGCCGAAACGCTGCCGCCAATGCGCCAGGCACGCCGACGAGGGCAGCGGATAGCTGAGCTTGTCCAGGCCATAGGGGATGACCGTGGTCTTGTCGCGGTAGCGCGCCAGTACCTCGCTGGTTGCCAGGTAGTTCGGCGAGGCGGCGATTATCCGGTCGGTGCTGGCGAGAAAGCGGTGCATCAACGGCCGATAGAGCTTGAGCAGATGCTTCTGGCGGATGATGTCGGAATGGTAGGTGACCACCGTCGGCTTGCGGATTTGCGCGGCGAAGTGCAGCACATCCATAAACGGCCAGGGAAAGTGGTAGTTGATTACGTCGGCCTCCGCCGCCAACGCCTTGAAGCGCCTGAACACGCTGTAGGAAAAACCGGTGGAGGCCAGTTGCACATCCAGCTTGGCGCGATGAACCTGGTGATTGGCCAGCATCAGGTCGCGCGGTTCGGGCTTTGCGCTGAGGGTCAGCACATGACTTTCGATGCCATGGGCGATGCCGCTCTGGCAGACCTGATAGATCGCCTGTTCGATACCGCCGACGGTTTCCGGCAGGTAGGTTTTGAACAAATGTAGTACGCGCATCTAGTGCTCCATGGCCTGTCGGTAGGCGGCAATCGTCTGAGTCGCGCAGCGCTTCCAGCTGAAGTGCTGCGCCCGTTGCAAACCGCAGGCGCGCCGCGCCTGCCATTCCGCCGGGTCCTCGATCAAGCGCAGAATCGCCTCGCACCAACTGCGATCATCCCCGGGTTCGCTATACACCCCGGCCTCGCCGGCCACTTCGGGTAATGCAGCGCGCGGCGCCAGTAACACCGGCACCCCGCTGGCCATCGCTTCCAGCACGGGCAGACCGAAGCCTTCGTACAGCGATGGAAACAACAGCATCCGTGCGCCGGCCAACAGCTCGGCCAGCGCCCGGTCATTCAGATAACCGAGCAAACGCACCTGGCCGCCGGCCAATCCGCGCCGCAAATCGGCGGCGAAATCCTCGCCACGCCAACCGGCCATGCCGGCGATCACCAGCGGGAAGCGCGCACGCATGGTGGCCGGCAACAAGGCGTAGGCGCGTAGCGCCTGGCTCAGATTCTTGCGCGGCTCCAGGGTGCCGACGCACAGTAGATAAGCGCCCGGCTCCAGGTCGAGCGTCGCCAGACTCCCGCGTAGCTCATCGGCCGAACGCGGGTGAAAGCGCTCGGCGCAACCCAGGGGCGCGACCTGTAAACGCTTAGCGGCCACACCGTAGTGCCGGCTGATTTCATCGGCGACGAACTGCGAGTCGGTGAGAATGCATTGCGCCCGTTCGAGCGCCGGGCCGATGCGTCGCTCGATCTCCGCCAGGCGGTCGCGCGGCTGGGTGTGCGGGTAATGCAGATGGGTCAGGTCGTGCAGGGTCATCACCATCGGCCCGGCGAAATCCAACGGCCACAGGCTCGGCTCGTGATACAGCTCGGCGCCCCGGCGACGCGCGCCACGCCCGAAACGCTGCTGATCGAGCGCACGGCGGATGCGATAAGCGCCCGGCACCTGCTTGGCCAGCGCGGCCCAGCGGCTGTAGCCGGGCAGCGCAGCCGGCGGCACTTCGGCGCTCCAGCCCCAGCCGTGGAACAGTTCCAGCTCGATCCGCGGGTCGACGCGCAACGCGGCGATCAACTCGGCCAGGTACTGACCGATGCCGGTGCGCGGCGCCTGCAGAATCCGCGCGTTAAGGGCAATCCGCATAACCGGTCGCCTTGGCCGATAGGGGCGCCGACGTGGCCCGCCGCAAACCGCTCAAGGTACCCGCGACCAACTGCCTGGCCGCGCCGCTCCAATCGAGCCACTGCCACTCGACCACCGACCGCGGAGCGGGGAAACGCCCCGAGATCTCGAATGCCTGGATCTGCTCGACCAGCGACTGCGGGTCGGCGAGATCGAAGTAGGCCATAAAGTCGCCGCCGACCTCGCGGAACACCGGGATGTCGCTCGCCATCACCGGCAGCCCGCGCTGCATCGCCTCGACCAGGGGCAGGCCGAAGCCTTCGGCATGAGACGGAAAGACCAGCGCCCGCGCATATGAATAGGCATGTTCCAGGCTGCGGTCGTTGATCCGGTTGAACATGAACAGGCGCTTGCCGTTCAACGGGTGCTTGTTGATCCGCTCGATCAGCGCCTCGCACTTCCAGCCGACCTTTCCGATGATGCACAGGCGCGCCTTGGAGCCCTGCGCCCAGAGCAGTTCGAAGGCATCGAGCAGATAAGCGTGGTTCTTCCGTGGCTCGATGGTACTGACCATCAGGTACACCGGCTCACCCTTGCCGAACACCCTGCGCAAGGCGGGATGCAGCGGCGCATCGGCACGGGTCAGGTCCAGCTCGCAGCCTAGGTGGAAGTGGCCGTGCCAACGTCGACTGGCCTCTTGCATACCAAGGCGCCGTTGCAGCTCGCGCTCGACCTGCTCGCTGATGGTCTGGGAAATCGCCATGAAACCGTCGGCGGTCTGCGCGATCCAGTCGAACCAGCGGTCGAACACCTTGACCAGACCGGCATCGCAGAACTGCGGGTGGGTCAGCGGAATCAGGTCGTATATCACCGAGACGATGCCCACCCCGCGGCGTTTCAGGCGTTCGGCCAGCTCGAAGAAATCGGCGTGCCAGGACGAGTCGAGCAATAACAGCTGATCGCCCTCCTGGACCGCCAGCGGCACCGCCCGCTCCGGCGCCGGCCGCGAATTGCGGTTGAGCCAGAGCGCGCCGCGCAGCGGCAGGGTGATCGCCAGGCTGAGCAGTTTGCACAGCAGGAAAAAGGCGCGCCGCGCGGTTCGCGAGGAGCGGAACAGATATAGCCGCTCCAGCCGCGAATGCCACCACCAATAGCGGTTACGCGTGTGATCCAGACGAATGATGGTGGCATGGCGCAGCGGCGTTTGTTTCTGCGGCTTTAACGGCGCCAGACTCAAGACCCGATACAGCTGTCCGCCGTTCATCATCACCGGGATGCATTCGACGTCGCCCGGCAGGCTGTCCAGTTGCTTGATTACATTGCGCACGACTCGCTGGATACCGGAGTTATCCTGCGGGTGCTCATAGACGTAGGTGCATTCAATCAGGAAGCGCATGCTGTTTTTCCCTGTCCTTGCTTTCAGGGGAAGTAACCGCAGACGACGACCGTGCAATGGTCACTTGCGAATCCAACCACGCACAGCCGACGAAGTCGGGCTGGCGGGTATTGATGACGTGGAATACCAGGGCGAAATCGCGCCACTCGTAGTTGGTATCCAGGTGCGAATCGAAGCGCGACAGCGACAGGGCAATCGAATAATTGC
>CAMPJN010000012.1 GCA_946886875.1 uncultured Pseudomonas sp. | reverse complement strand
CACGCCCATGGTCGCGGGCCTGCTGGCGGCGATGCTGTCCATCAATCCGCAACTTGAGCCCGAACAGTTACGCATGCTGCTGCGCCGTAGCGCCATGACCATCGGCGACAATTACGATTTCGAAAGCATGGATGCGGAGGATCTCACCGCGCCCATCCTGCCGTCGGAGCGCAGCTACCAGCTAGACGACAAGGACGTGGGCCGCTCGGCGCGACTGGACATGCGCAAAGCCTTGGATCTGGCAGCACAGAGCCTCAAGCGCGTGCGTTGAGATGAAGGCTGGGAAGCTTTCGGCCGCCAAGAGGACGGTCGTCAGGCCGCCTAGTTACGCAGGGCTCCCGGCGCCAAGGTATCGCCCTTACAGGCGTCACTGTCATTGCTGCGTCCGCGCAACACTGTCATGTCGCGCTTGGGCGGCGCGCCAAACAAGCGGCTGTACTCTCGGCTGAATTGCGAGGGGCTTTCGTAGCCGACCTTGAACGCCGCGCTCGATACGTCCAGGTGCTCGTTCAACATCAAGCGTCTCGCCTCGTTCAACCGCAACCATTTCTGATACTGCAGCGGACTCATGGCGGTGAGCTGGCGAAAGTGGTGATGAAAGGTCGGCGGGCTCATCTGCACACGGGCAGCAAGTTCCTCGACACGCAGCGGCAATGCGTAGTTCAGCTTCAGCCAGTCAATGGCCTTGGCAATTCGATAACCCTGACCGTCGACGGAGGTGATCTGTCGCAGCCTGGCCGCCTGGTCGCTCATCAGCAGCCGGTAGTGAATCTCACGCTGGATCAATGGCGCGAGTACGGGGATGGCTTCGGGTTCATCCAGCAACGCCAGCAGACGCCCGAACGACGCCAGCAAAGCCGGGGTCGCAGAACTGATGCCCACGCGAGTGCCAACGGCTCGATCACGACGTGGCGGCAGACCACCCTGGGCGATCAGCTCGGTCAGCATGCGCAAGTCGAGCTTCAAGGTCAGCCCCAAACAGGGTTGCTCCGGGCTCGCCACCATCACCTCGGAATTGGCCGGCAAATCCAGCGAGGTGATCAGAAATCGCGAGGCGTCATACGGATACCCCTCGCCGCCTACCCACATCCGCTTCTCGCCCTGGGCGACGAGGACGATGCACGGCTCAACCATGCAGACGACAGGGGGCGAAGGGTGTTCGCGGCGAAAGAAGCCGAGTCCGGCGATAGCTGTTGGGTAATCACCCGGCTGCGCGGTCCGGGCGCCAATGATCTGCGCCAGCGCCTCTTGTGGCGAGGTGCTCGGTGAAGTGCTGTCGTGTTTGCTGGTCATGTCTGCCTACCTCGTGACCGAACTCTAACCCGCCGTCCCGCGCCCTCCCAGGCCAAACATGCCAGCTCAGAGAATCAGGCAAGTAATCCAGCGATATGCGCTACAGAGCATCTGGGCATAACCGCAAAATGGCCTCCAGAACTGAGCAGGATGTGGGTCTCCAATGCTCGTACACCTACAGCAGCCAGCGCAGCGACAAGCCACTCGAATCGCTGCAGATCACCACCTGCGAAATCGAACGTGCGACCGGCCAGATCAACGATCTCCAACGAGCGAATGCTCAACGCCACCTTGGCTGACTGATTACACGAATCAGAGCAACTCAACAGAGGAAATATCACGTGAAAAGAATCTTGCTTGCCTTAGGGCTAATCATCACCTCTTTCTCATCAATGGGAGCCGACATGTCGAATGGTGCGGACAACTTTTACAAAAGCGACAAGGTGACCGTGGAAAAGGTCTCCTTCAACAATCAATACGGGATGAAGGTGGCGGGTAACCTGTTCACCCCGCTTGGCCTCGACCGCGCAGCCAAGAACGCCGCCATCGTCGTCGGCCACCCTATGGGGGCGGTGAAGGAGCAGAGCGCGAATCTCTACGCCAGCAAAATGGCCGAGCAGGGTTTCGTCACGCTGTCGCTGGACCTATCCTTCTGGGGCGACAGCGAGGGCACGCCGCGCAATGCCGTGCTGCCCGATATGTATGCCGAAGATTTCAGCGCCGCCGTGGACTACCTCGGCAGCCAATCCTTCATCGATCGCAAGCGTATTGGTGTGCTGGGTATTTGCGGTAGCGGCAGCTTCGTCATCAGCGCAGCCAAGATCGACCCACGCATGAGGGCGATTGCCACTGTCAGCATGTACGACATGGGCGCCGCCAACCGCAACGGCCTCAAGCACTCGCAGACCCTGGAGCAACGCAAGCAGGTGATCGCCGCAGCGGCCGAACAGCGCTATGTGGAGTTCACCGACGGCAAGACCGAGTACACCGGCGGCACCGTACATGAACTGAATGCCGATACCCACCCGATCCAACGCGAGTTCTATGACTTCTACCGCACGTCGCGCGGCGAGTTCACCCCGGCAAGCTCGTCGCCGGAATTGACCACCCACCCAACGCTGACCAGCAACATCAAGTTCATGAACTTCTACCCGTTTGCGGACATCGAGACGATCTCGCCCCGCCCGATGCTGTTCATCACCGGCGATGCCGCCCATTCGCGCGAGTTCAGCGAAGAGGCTTTCCGACTGGCTGGCGAACCCAAGGAACTGGTTATCGTGCCCAACGCCGGACACGTCGATCTGTACGATCGGGTGAACCTCATACCCTTCGACAAGTTGACCCGGTTCTTCCAGGACAACCTGAAGTAACCTGGCTTGAAGCGCCCCTTGCCGCCCCCAACAGGCAGGCTTGGGGCGCTGCGCCATTGTTCGCAGCCTGCCAGAACAAGGAGAAACGTCATGATCCTCAGCCACCTCAGGAGCAACCTGGGCCTGCTGCTCGGCCTGCTCATGTTCGGCGGCTGCGAAGCCGATCAGCCGCCGGCCTCACCCGCTGTAGCTTCCGCGGATGCCCTGCCCGCATCCGTGAGACCGGAGAAATCACGGATGTGGATGACAGTCGGCGAACGGCGCTTCGCTATCACCCTGGCTGATAACGAAACCGCCCGAGCCCTTACCGCGCGGCTGCCACTCACGCTGGACATGGCCGAGCACAATGGCAACGAAAAGTACGCCAACCTGGCGCAGGAATTAGCCACAAACGCGAGCCGGCCAGGGACCATCCACAGCGGCGACCTTATGCTGTACGGCTCGGACACCTTGGTGGTGTTCTATGCGACCTTCGACTCATCGTACTCATACACCCGCCTCGGGCGCGTGGATAACCCCACTGGCCTAGCCCAGGCGCTTGGCCGACGCGGCGTACGGGTGGTGTTTTCCGTGGACTAATTCAGATTGCCTCCTAACAGGCGACCTAAACGGGGAGGATTTATTTGGCTATGTACCAATCAGGTATGGCATGGCGCGTTTTTGGGAAAGCGTGGTGCGGTAGGGTGCGCCGTGCGCACCTGGAGTCTGCAGCCAGCGCTGTGCGCACGGCGCACCCTACAATCCTTCACATCATTTATTAATAGCTATACCGGCTTGCTGGTAAGGGAATTGAGGAAGCCATGACTGACCGCGAGCAACTCCATCGAGATGGTTATGTACTGCTCCGTCGAGCGATCCCCGCCGAGTGGCTGGGTGGCCTTCGCGCCGCGTTCGATGCGGGGGTGAAGCCGTCGGAGCAATGGCCGGTGCCGCGGGGCATGGACTGGCGCCATTCGCTGCTGGACCTGGATTCGAAGGTTCAGGCGGTGTGTCGTCTGCCGCAGGTACTGACGGTGGTTGGCGAGTTGATCGGGGAACGCTTCTTTCTCTCCCAGGTGGAGGGTCGCGAGCCCCTGGCAGGTGGCGGTCATCAGCGACTGCACCGCGACTTGTCGGCCCAACGGCCAGGCGACATGGCGAACGCCCTGGTTTATTTCGACGATTACGGCCCCGAGAACGGCGCGACCCGTATCGTTCCCGGCAGCCATCGCCCCGAGCAGGGAGAGCCGCCATTCGACTTCAATGACGAGTCCCGCTCTGTGCAGCTTTCAGGCTCCGCAGGCGACATCCTGGTGTTTGATGTCGATCTGGTGCACGCGGGTAGTCTGAACTCAAGCGGCGCACGCCGGCGCGCCATCCTGATCAGCTATTTTTCGCAGTCTCTATATGCCTCTCATCTGGAAACAGCGGATCTGCGGAGTATTCGGATGGACACGACCGATAGTTTCGATCCCGCGGACTTTGCCTTGGGCGCTGGGTAGCCTGACCAGAACGGGCTTAAGGCAATACATAAATCTGTCCCCTTTTCCCCCTGAATCTAGTCCCAGCGTTCTACCGCATGTAAGTGCCGTAGCGACGCGACTCTTGCTGGAGCCGAACCCATGTTCATTTTTGGTACATATAACCAACCGGGGACGGATGCATGGGCCTCATTGACCAACCGCCGTTGCGTTGTAGATGACCATGCTGGGCGGCTCGGCTGCAAGGGCAGAAAGCTCTTTGGCGAACACTCTGGATTCTGCGACCTTGAAATGCTGCTGAAGCGCTGCCTGGTCAGCCCATTCCTCGACAAAGACCAGACACATCGAATTCTCGGCGTCTTGATGAACGCTGTGGGATACGCAACCCGGCTCAGCCCGGGAGCGCGCAACATGCTCGAGACTGAGCTGGAGCGCCTGAGAGATGCTTCCTTCCCTTATCAAAACTCGACCGATTACCAGGATCATCTTCTGCCTCCGATGTTGTCAGGTGAATTGTGCGCATGAACGGCACGGGATTGAGGGGGCCGTCGGCTGCCATTGCAACCTAATCGGGATAGGGAGACACCTCACGGTGCCTCTCCTCCCACACCCACCGTGCATAGGGGTCACAAGTAATAGTGAGAACGAGTGATAGGGGGACAGACCACGAATCCCCAGCAAGCATTGTCGTAAACCATGCTGCCCCTCTGTAACAGGTCAATTTCAGCCATCAGCTGAACACCCACTGAAACTCTGTAAATGCCAAACAGGAAGGAAGGTAACGGGCATCCAGCCTGCGGGGTGCGTCATTGCGTTGATTGAAGCTAGCCGAGAGCCTCCTTCGTCACAAGTATTTTTATGGCTAATAGCCATCCTTCTTTGGGCTTGCAACTTCGAGGCCGTAGCCAATCGCCAGCTGGCTTTGCGCTCTGGAAGATCTCTCTCTTTTTCTCTGTTCGCTGCAGAGGGTGACCCGTCGCAATTGACCAAAAGCGGCCTTCAGATTTGTAAATAGCTACCCCGTTTCGAACTGACGGAGGCTGAATCTTTCAAAGCGCTGTTCTTCCCGCGCCGGTAACCACCAGCAAGCTCACACAGAGCCCTTTGCCCGTATTTACAAACTCAAGTTCGCAGTTGCAGCGTTCGGCGATGGCTTTGACGATTGACAGCCCCAGGCCGCTGCCTTCAGCGGCTGAGTTGCGCCAGAAGCGCTCGGTCAGATGGGCGAGTTGGTCCGGTGCCACACCAGGCCCCGCATCGCACACGCTGAAGCAGACGCGCTCTCCACGAGATTGCACGCTCAGGCTGACTAAGGTGCCTGGCGGGGTATGACGCTGGGCGTTGTCCAGCAGGTTGCGCAAGGCGGCAATGGCCAGGGTTGGTGGCATATCCAGTAAGCACTGCGCACTGGCGTCGAGCAGTTGCAGTTCGATTGGGGGGTTGCCCTGGTGCTGGGCGTCGCTGATGGCCATCCGGGCTATTTCTGCGGCGTTGTATTGCAGGTGCTCGTCAAACGGCAGCCTGCCCTCCACCCGCGCCAACAGCAGCAATTGCTCCAGGGTCTGATGCAGGCGGTCGGCACCGGCTTCTGCGTGCGCCAGTGCCTGGCGGGCGGTTTCACCCTCGGTCATGCCGGCAACCTGCAGGTGGGTTTTTATCGCCGTCAGCGGGCTGCGCAGTTCGTGGGCGGCATCGTTGGTCAGGCGACGCTCGCGCTCGATCGCCTGGGCGATACGTTGAAACAGCTGATTCTGGGCTTCCACCAGCGGTTGCAGTTCCTGGGGCAAGCCTTCGATATGCAGCGGCTCGATGCTGTCGGCGTTGCGCTGGGCCAGCGCTTGGCGGATGCGCCGCAAAGGCGATAACTCGCGGCTCAGGCCAAACCAGAGCACCAGCAGGCTACCCAGCAAAGCCAGCAGCACAGGCGCTACGGCGGCGAGCAGAATGGAGCGTTTGAGGGTGTCGCGCTCATCCAGACGATCGGCGGTGGTCACGCGCATATCACCCTCGATCAGGGTGAAGGTCCGCCAGGTGACATCGCCAATGGCTCGCTCATGAAAACCAGCGCCCTGAATGCCCAGGGCGCTATCCGGCGCGGCTCGACTGCTGGCCAGAATCTCACCGCGTACAGAGCTGATCTGGCAGGCAATGCCTTCGGGAATGCCTAGCTGTTCGGTGCTCAGCGGAGTTCCTGATTCCCCTTGCTGCGGGGGCGGAAGTTGCGCCAGCAATCCCGCAACCATGCGTGCAGAGGCGGCCAGACGCTGATCGAGCGAGAGCGTCAGCTGATTGCGCAGATCAAACAGCATCCACACGGCTGCCAGCGACCAGAGCAGCACAAAGGCCGAACCTAGAATAAGGGTCAGACGCAGACGTAGACTCATGGGCTGTTGCTGCTCTCGACCGGGTTGTTGTTATGCCCGGCTGGCCCCAGGCGGTAGCCCAGACCGCGTATCGTCTCGACGATGCCGCTGCCCAGCTTGCGCCGCAGATGGTGGATATGCACGTTGAGGGCATTACTTTCGACCTCTCCGTCGAGGCCGTAGACCGCATCCTTGAGCTGTTCGCCACTTATGACGCGGCCCGGACTCTGTAACAGCGCCTGCAGCAGCACCTGTTCGCGGCGCGACAGGTCGACCGGCTGATCATGCAAGAACGCCTGACAGGCCACTGGGTCGTAACGTAGCGGGCCGAGTTCGACCTGCGGGCTGGCACGTCCGGCGGCGCGGCGCAGCAAGGCATGCAGACGCGCGGCGAGTTCACGCAGATTGAAGGGTTTGACCAGATAATCGTCGGCACCGTCCTGCAGGCCGGAAACGCGGTCGGCTATCGAGTCGCGGGCCGTCAGCAGCAACACGGGTAACGCCACACCGCGCTGACGCAGGCGGCGCAACAGGCTTAAACCGTCTTCATCCGGCAGGCCAATATCCAGCACCAGCGCATCGAACTGCACGGTGCGCAGCAGCGCTTCGGCTTCACCTGCGTTCGCCGCGTGCATCACGCGAAAGCCCTGGGCGGTCAGCCCGGCCATGACGCCGCTGGCAATCAAGGCGTTGTCTTCAGTCAGCAATATGTACATGGACCCAGCCCGTGGTGGAGGTTGAAGTATCCCTTGACAGGATTAAGCCGACGTTAGCGCTGAGCGAAAAATACTGGCTGTCGGTGCCAATTTGCGTTGATTGGCCTTTCGTTAATCCTGACTTAACCGCCAACTGCGATGCTCTGCACCTCGCCTTTCAGATGTGGCTATGCATGCGGACGTTCCTGCTGTTTTCTCTGTTATGGGCCTGGTTACTGCAACCGGTGCAGGCCTCCAGCTTTTCAGTCAATCCACTGCTGGCGGGTAACGCCCAGCAGGCTGACTTGCTCTCCGCCGAACAGGCGTTCGACCTGAGTGTCGAGCCGCTAGCCAATGGTGAAACCTTGCTGCGCTGGGACATCGCCCCCGGCTACTACCTCTACAGGCATCGTTTGCAGTTCGGCGGTCTGCCTGCTGGCGGCGAGCCCGAGTTGCCGCCAGGGCTGGCATATAGCGATGAGTATTTCGGCAACTCGC
The DNA here is from genome assembly GCA_946886875.1 of uncultured Pseudomonas sp. The sequence continues at coordinate 16,921 of CAMPJN010000012.1, read as the reverse complement.
AGATCTATCCTGAGCGCCTGGAGCTGATCCTGCCAGCCGGCAACACTGGCAGCATCAAAATTGGCTGGCAAGGCTGCGCCGACGCGGGGCTCTGCTACCCACCGCAGACTCAGCACGTTGAGCTGTCTGGCGCTGGCGCGTCGAGCGAGCCAGACGCAACCCTGGCCGAGGATGAGGCCCTCGCCGGCGGCTTGCAAAACCAGACCCTGGCGCTGAGCTTGCTGGTGTTCTTCGGCCTGGGACTGCTGCTGGCTTTTGCCCCGTGCTCGTTGCCGATGTTGCCGATTCTCGCTGGCATTGTGGTGGGCAGCGGAACCTCGCCGCGTCGCGGCTTGGCGCTGGCGGCGGCCTATGTGGTGAGTATGGCGCTGGTGTATGCCGCGCTGGGCGTGGTTGCCGCGCTGATGGGCGCCAACCTGCAAGGCATGCTGCAACAACCCTGGTTGCTCGCCAGCTTCGCCGCGCTGTTTGTGCTGCTGGCCTTGCCGATGTTCGGCCTGTTCGAGTTGCAGCTGCCGGCAGCCCTGCGCGACCGTCTGGAGAATGCCGGACGCAAGCAGCAAGGCGGCAGCCTGGTCGGCGCCAGCATGCTCGGCTTGTTCTCCGGCCTGCTGGTCGGGCCGTGCATGACCGCCCCGCTGGCCGCCGCCTTGCTGTATATCGCGCAAAGTGGTGACGCGCTGCACGGTGGCCTGGTGTTGTTCGCCCTGGGCCTGGGTATCGGCACGCCGCTGGTCTTGCTGGTTACCCTGGGCAGCCGCTTTTTGCCGAAACCGGGTGCGTGGATGGATCGGGTCAAGGTGGTGTTTGGTTTTCTCTTCCTGGTCACGGCGCTGTTGGTGATCCGACCGCTATTGGCAGAGCCGATCTGGCTCGGCCTGTGGGGAGCGCTGCTGATCCTGCTGGCCAGCGCGCTGCTGCAACTGTCGCGTCAGGTGCAACAGCTCGCCAGTCTGAGCAAGGCTGGTGGCGCACTTCTGGGAATCTGGGGTATGGCGATGCTGCTGGGTGCCGCCGGTGGTGCCAGCGACCCCATGCAGCCGCTCAAGGTCTATGCCGGCACCACCGTTGCCGCTGGCCCGAACGAGCAGCAATTTATTGGTATGAACGAGCTGGCCGCGCTCGAAGCTGAGCTGGCCGCCGCCCAGGCCGAGAGCCAGTGGGTGTTGGTTGATTACTACGCGGACTGGTGTGTGTCGTGCAAAGTCATGGAGAAAAACGTGTTCGGCAATCCCGCGGTGCAGGCCAGCCTGCAAGGCGTACGCGTGCTACGCCCCGATGTAACCGAGAGCAACGCGGCGAGCCGCGCCCTGCTCAGCCGTTTTCAGGTATTGGGGCCGCCGACTCTGTTGTGGATCGGCCCGGACGGTGAGGAGCGCCGCTCGCAGCGGATTACCGGCGCGGTTGATGCTGAACGGTTTCTGCAGATATGGACGAACACCCAGGAGCGTGGCTGATGTTAACCATCAATATCGGGCCGCTGGCCCTCAGCACAGCCCATGTGCTGTTGATGATCAGCCTGCTGCTGGCGACGCTCACTGGCTGGTATGTCGGTCGACGCAACGCGGCAAATCCGGAGAAACAGCTGTTTCGCTTGCTGCTGGTGGCCCTGCTGGTTGCCCGGCTGGCGTTCGTCGCCATGTATTTCCAGCACTACCGTGAGCAACCCTGGCAGGCCCTGGATATCCGTGATGGCGGCTTTATCGCCTGGCCCGGCGTGCTGGCTGCCCTGCTGCTCGGTGCCTGGCAAGCCTGGCGCACGCAGACCATCAGAAAACCCCTGGCCTGCGCTCTGGCCGTAGGTGTACTGAGCTGGGGTCTGGGCAGACTGACCTTGCACGGGTTTGAGCAAGGCACGCGCCTGCCGCAGCTGTCCTTTAGAGACAGCAACGGCGCCACAGTGGCGCTTGAGGCCTATGTCGGCAAGCCCATGGTGGTCAACCTCTGGGCCACCTGGTGCCCGCCGTGCCGCCGCGAAATGCCGGTATTGGCCGAGGCGCAGCGCGACAACCCGGAGCTGACCATCCTGTTCGTCAACCAGGGCGAAGGCCAGGGTGTGGTTAACCAATACCTGGATGCCGAAGCCCTGGGGCTGGATAACGTGCTGCTCGACAGCGGCGGCCGCCTTGGTCAGCACGTCGGCTCCATGGCCTTGCCAAGCACCTTGTTCTACGACGCCGAGGGCCGCCAGGTTGGCAGCCACTTGGGCGAATTGTCCCGCGCCAGCCTGGCTCGCGCGCTTGAAGTACTGAAAAAGGATCAACAACCATGACGCGCTTGATAAATCTCCCGGTAATCATCTCAGCCTTAACCATGTTCACCGTCCCCTTGCTTCAGGCCGAGGATTGGCCAGCCCCCATCAAAGCGATAGAGGCGCGCGGCGCCGAAATTGTCGAGCGCTTCGATGCCCCGAGCGGCTTACAGGGCTATGCCGCCCGCTACAACGGCCAAGGCGTCGCCCTGTACCTGACGGAGGATGGCGAACATGTGCTGATTGGCAGCCTGCTCAATGCCCAGGGCGAAGACCTCTCCCGTCAGCCGCTGGATAAACTGGTGTATGAACCGCTGGGCAAGAAAATGCTGGGCAAGCTGGAAAAAAGCACCTGGATCGCCGACGGCAGCGCCAGCGCGCCACGCATCGTCTATATGTTCTCCGACCCCAACTGCCCCTACTGCAACATGTTCTGGAACCAGGCGCGGCCCTGGGTCGAGGCCGGGGATGTGCAGGTCCGCCACGTGATGGTGGGCATGCTACGCCAGGACAGCGCGGCCAAGGCCGCTACGCTACTCAGCGCCAAAGACCAACAGGCGGCGCTGCATGACCATGAGTCCGCAGGCAAAGCCAGCAAGCTACAAGGGCTGAAGCAGATTCCAGGCGCGATCCAGCAGCAGCTCGACGACAACATCTCCTTGATGGCGGAAATGGGCGCATCGGCAACGCCGGCGATTTTCTATCAGGATGAAAGCGGTCAGCTGCGCCAACAACTCGGTGCACCGCGTCCTGATGAACTCAAACAGATCATGGGGCCGCGTTCCTGATCCCACTGCACGGGGCTGGCGGTTGTCCTCTGCGCGATCAAGCTTGGACGAGGTCAAAGATGTCGCAGCATCAGCCACTGCTCCTTGCCCCAGGACTGAAAACGTTCCAGCACCTGCCAGCCGCGCTTCGCGTAGTAGTCATTGCGATCATGGGTGTGCAGGTACAGGCGCGTGGTGCCGTTGGCCTTGGCTGCGGCGCAGATGCCCTCGATCAGCTGTTCGGCCAGGCCTCGCTTGCGGGCCTGCGGGGCGATAAAGACGCAGGCGAGCCAGGGACCGAGTCCCGGACGTTCGGGCAGGTCGTTGCTGGCGAGTGCGGCGCCGCCGAGTAGCTGATCGTTTTCAAGGGCAATCAGGCATTGCCAGTCGCCGTTGCTCTGGCCCTCAGCGAATTCGCGCTGCCAATCAACCAATGGCTGCTCGATAAACTCGTAAGCGAACTGCTGATGCAGCCACTGCGCCAGGGTGTCGCTGTATTGCATATGCTCGCGCAGCCAAACCAGGCGGGGCATGGGGTTGTTCCTTGGCCATTGTTGATCAGTGCGCATATGGGGCCGCAGGGATTGAATACGGTCAAGCCAAACGCGCGATTCCGATGGCGACATGCGTTCAACGCTGAGATCGAGCGGCGAGTCGGGTTGCTTCAAGGGCTATACCCATACGGTGGACTCAAGCCCCCGCATAAGCCTGGACGAAAAGCTCCACCGCGGCGCAGATGCGCGATTCGTCCAAAGATGTGACGGTACTGGAATCGAGGCTACCGACCGCCAGCAGCAGGAACTGGGCGGAGGCTTGCGCGGGGTCGCTGCAGCGAGGGCATTGGGACAATGCCTTTTGCAGATATGCACGGTACGGGTGATGGCGTTGCCGCCAGCGTTTCTGCGCCACCCAGTTGGACCGCGTGAATATCCGGGTAAGCGCAACAGACGCCGGATGCGTGGTTTGCAAACGCAGTTCCCGTGCAACTTCTTCCAAGTGCGCACGCAAATCTCCGCCCACGGGGTCCGCCAGCGCCGGTTCTGGCAGCGCCTCCATCCAGTACTCGATAGCGGCCCGAAATAGCTGGGCCTTGTTTCCGCAATACGCATAGAGGGTGGCTTTGGTCACGCCCGCGGCATCTGCAATCAACTCCATATTGGCAAGGTCGTGGCCGAGCGCCGCGAATACTTCGCTCGCCGCCCGCAGGATCTCTCGCTTGCGCCTGCCACGACGGGAGTCTTCCCGGGGCAGCAGGCTCATGGCGCCAGGGTCCGAATAATGTTTTCTCTCATTCGTCGCCATATCTCATTCCTGAAAAATGCTTATGGGTTGGAGCCCAAAAGGGTTCTCAGCCCAGCCCGAAGGTTTTGCGCAAACTCGCATCGACGGGGCCTGCCGGCATAAAGCGGCGCAACTTGCTCAACAACGATGCCGGGCCAGCGGGCGTGCGGCGCATGCTCCACTTACCGAGCGCCGCGTCGACAATGGTGGTGGCCACGCTCTCGGGGTCAGGGGCATTTTTGACGCTATCGACCACAGCCCGCGCTGCCAGACCGCGCTCGCGGTCATAGGCGGCGACGGTTGCCCCAGTTTGAGGCGCATTGATGTCCAGGTTGGTCTTGGTGAAGGACGGCTCGACCAGGGTGACGCGGATGCCGAACTGGCGCACCTCATGGTCCAGGGTTTCAGACAGCCCCTCCACGGCATGCTTGGACGCCGAATAAAGCCCCATATAGGGCGCCGGCAGAAAGCCGAGTACCGAACTGACGTTGACTATCCTTCCGCTACGCTGTGCGCGCATATGCGGGAGCACCGCCTGAACCGTACGCAAAATACTGAAGACATTGGTATCGAACAGCGACGCTGCCTCGGTGGAGGTCGTTTCCTCCACCGCACCGATCAGGCTGGTACCCGCGTTATTGACCAGCACGTCGATGCGCTTGGCTTGGTCGATGATGGATTGGATGCCCAGTCGAACGGAGGCCTCGTCGCGCACATCCATCTCGACCAACTCGACACCGGCTAATGGGCTCGCATTGGCAATGCTGCGTACCGTGCCGAATACCCGGCAACCCCGTTTGGCGAACCGCTGCGCGGTGGCACGACCGATGCCCGATGACACGCCGGTAATAACGACAACTGGTGAATTCGACATAGCAGTTTCTCTCGATTTGGATGAATGGAATGCGCCAGGGTCTGCCCGCCGCAGGTGCCGGTTTATGCGGGTTGCGCCTCCATAATCCGGCTATGGTTGACGGGCCTGATCCCGAACCAGATGGCATACATAGCCGGCAGGAACACCAGGGTCAGCACAGTTCCGGCGAAGGTGCCGCCGATCAGGGTGTAGGCGAGCGTTCCCCAGAACACCGACTGGGTCAGCGGGATAAAGGCCAGGATCGCCGCCAATGCGGTCAGGATTACCGGGCGGGCGCGCTGCACGGTGGCCTCGACCACCGCGCGGAAGGGATCCAGTCCGGCCTGTTCGTTGTGGCGGATCTGCCCGATCAGAATCAGCGTGTTGCGCATCAGGATGCCGGATAGCGCGATCAAGCCGACCAAGGCATTGATGCCGAATGGCTGCTGAAAAACAATCAGCGTGGGCACTACGCCGATCAGCCCCAGCGGGCTGGTCAGGAAGACCATGACCATCGCCGCGATCGAGCGCACCTGCAAAATGAGGATGATCAGGGTGATCGCCAGCATGATCGGGAACAGCGGCAACATCGCCACCATCGCCTTGCCCGATTCCTCGATGGCTCCCGCCTGCTCGATGCGGTAGCCGCTCGGCAGTTGCACCATGATCGGCTGGAGCTGCCGGGTGATGGCCGTCGATACATCCGGCGGTTGCAGACCGTCAGCGATATCGCCACGGACGGTGATCGTCGGCATGCGGTCGCGTCGGCGCATGATCGGCTCCTCCATGCGTACATCGACCTCACCGACCTGCGACAGCGGGATACGCTGCCCGTTGGCCCCCGCCAGGGTGAAGTCCATGACCTGCGCCGGGTCGAAGCGGGTGTCTCCAGCCGAACGGGCCACGACCTGCACCGTACGAATGTCCTCACGCACGGCAGCAATGGGTACGCCGCTCAACAGGAACTGCAGTTGTTGCGCGACGGCGCTGGAGCTCAGGCCCAAGGCCTGCAGCCGGTCCTGCTGCAAGCTGAAGTGCAGCGTGGGTACGCGCGTGCCCCAATCGGTGTTGACCGTGCGCATCATCGGGCTGGCAGCCATGACCTGCTGCACCTCGGCGGCGATATCGCTCAGCTTGTTCGCGTCCGGGCCGGTGACGCGGTACGCGACCGGGAACGGCGAATAGGGGCCGAACACCAGTTGAGCGACACGCACGCGCGCCTCAGAGGCCAGGCCCTCGGCAATCGCCTGGCGCAGCCGATGTTTCAACGCCTCGCGTTCTTCCTGGTTGTCGGTACGCACCACGATCTTGGCGAATGACGGATCGGGCAGTTCCGGCCCCATTGCCATATAGAAGCGTGGCGCGCCCTGGCCGATATAAGCCGTGACGATCCTGGCTTCTTCCTGCTCGGCCAGCCAGGCTTCCACCTTTGCCGTGGCGGCGCTGGTCTGGGCGATCGAGGTGCCGTAGGGCATCTGCACCTCGACCAGCACTTCGGGGCGGTCGGAGATCGGGAAGAACTGCTTCTTGACCAAGCCCATGCCGAGTATGGCCACCACGAACAGGCCCACCACCGCCCCGGCGACCAACCATTTGTGCCCTATGACCCGCGCCAGCAGCCGACGGAAGCGGTTATAGCGCGGCGTATCGTAGAGCGCGGCGTGACCGCCTTCGATCTTGGCGAAATCGGGCAGCAGCTTGACGCCAAGGTATGGCGTGAACAGCACGGCGACCAGCCAGGAGGCGATCAAGGCAATGCCGACGATCCAGAACATATTGCTGGTGTACTCACCGGCGGTGGAGCGGGCGAAGCCATTGGGCATAAAGCCCACGGCCGTGACCAGGGTGCCGGACAGCATAGGCGCAGCGGTGTGGCTCCAGGCATAGGCGGAAGCTTTGATGCGGCTGTAGCCCTCCTCCATCTTCACCACCATCATTTCAATGGCGATGATGGCGTCGTCCACCAGCAAACCCAGGGCCAGGATCAGCGAACCCAGGGTGATGCGATCGAAGTTCTTGCCGGTCGCGGCCATTACCACGAAGACCATCGCCAGCGTCAGCGGCACGGCCGCGGCGACCACCACGCCGACGCGCCAGCCCATGCTGATAAAGCTCACCAGCATGACCACCAGCAGCGCGACGAAGAACTTGACCATGAACTCATCGACAGCCGAATTGATGTTGACGGCCTGATCGGTGACCTTGCTCAGGCTCATGCCCAGCGGCAGCTCGGCATTGATCGCGCCCACCTCGCTGTCCAGCGCCTGGCCCAGGTCGAGCCCGTTCCAGCCATCGCGCATGATGATGCCCAGCAGCAGGGCGGGTTCGCCGCCATTGCGGATCATGAAGGTCGCCGGGTCTTCATAGCCGCGCTTGACGGTGGCGATGTCCGACAGCTTCAGCGTAAGGCCCTGAGCCACAACCGGGGTGTCGCGGATTTTCTGCAATTCGTCGAAGGCGCCGTCCAGGCGAATGAACACCTGCGGCCCCTTGGTTTCCACGGAACCCGCCGGCGTCAGGGCATTCTGGCCGTTGAGCGCGGCGAACACCTCCTGCGGGCCTATCCCCAGGGTTGCCAGGCGCTCGTGGGAAAGTTCGACAAAGATGCGCTCGGACTGCTCGCCAATGATGTTGACCTTCTTCACCCCTGGCACATGCAGCAGCCGCTGGCGCAGCCGCTCCGCGTCGCGTACCAGCAAACGCTGCGGCTCGCCCTTGGCCTTGAGCGCGAACAGGGCAAAGGTGACATCCGAGTATTCGTCGTTGACCATCGGCCCGATCACGCCAGCCGGTAACGCCTTGGCCTCATCGCCGACCTTCTTGCGCGCCTGGTAGAACTGCTCAGGCACCTCTGCCGGCGGGGTGGTGTCGAGCAGGAACAAAGTCGTGAACGCCAGGCCGGGGCGCGTGTAGGTCTCGCTGCGGTCGTACCAGCGCAATTCCTGCAGACGCTTTTCGATTCTCTCGGCGACCTGGTCCTGCATTTCCTCGGCGGTGGCGCCGGGCCAGGCGGTGACTATGGTCATCACCTTGACCGTAAACGCCGGATCTTCCGCCCGCCCCAGTTTGAGGAACGCCATGAGCCCGGCCAAGGAGATCAGGCAAATCAGAAACAGGGTGACGGAACGCTCGCGCACAGCGAGCGCCGACAGGTTGAACCGGCCTTCGCTCATGGCCGAACTCCCTCGACCGCCGCGACTGCGGCCGCACCGGCCACCCGCACCTGCTGGCCTTCGCGCAGCAGGTGCACGCCGAGCGCGACTATCCGCTCGCCTTGCTTGAACTGAGCAGTGATCCGCGCATGTTCATCATCGAGGTGCTGGACCGCCACCGGCTGCCAGTGAACCTGCGCCGGCTCGCCCTGGATTACCCATACGCCGGGGCCCTTGCCTGCGTCATGGAGGGCGCCGATCGGCACCTGCAAGAATCCTTGCTCGGAGGAATGCTCAGCTGGGACATGCCCGTTCGGGACGTGCCCGTTTGGGACGTCCCCGTCGGGGATCTGCAGGGTGACCGTGGTGCCCAGGGGCGCGTTGGCCAACTCCCCTTCCAGCACATAACGCGCCTCGAAGGTGCGGGTCTGGCTATCCGCGACATCCGACAGCTGCCGCAGCCGGGCCGCAACGCTGACACCCCCGTTGCCGAAGAGCGTGGCCTGCGCGGCGGAGCCGATTGCCGGGCGCAGGGTTTCCGGCAACTGAATAAGCGCTTCACGGGGGCCGGCATGGGCCATGCGCAGCACCGCCTGACCGGCACTGACGACCTGGCCGGGCTCGACCAGCGTGTCCATGACGATGCCATCGGCATCAGCCCGTAACTCGGCATAGCGGGTCGCATTCAGGGCCACTTCCGCCTGGGCCTGGGCCGCACGAAGCTGGGACCTGGCGGCATCCGCCGCCGCCTTGAACTGATCGTAGGCCGACGCCGATATCGCGCCGGTGCCGCGCAGCTCGCGGTAGCGGGCTTCATCGTCGCTGGTTTGCTGGGCCCGCGCTCGCGCAGCGGCAACCGCTTCGCGCTGCGCATGGGCGGCGAGCTGCAGATCGACCGGATCGAGTCGCATCAGCGGCTGCCCGCGTTTGACCACTTGCCCGGTATCCACAAGCCGCTCCAGCACCTTGCCGGAAACGCGAAAACCCAGGTCGCTCTGCACCCGAGCCGCTACTGTCCCGGTAAAGGAGCGTGACCCTGGGATTGCCTGCTGCACGATAGCGGCACGCACCAGCGGCGCTTCGGTGCGTGGATCGGTTTGCGCTTTCTCGCCGCACGCGACCAACGCAAACGGCAATACGCAGATAAGGGTGGGTAAAGCGAAGCGGCGCCGGAGCATGAGAGTCCCATATGCGAAATGATCGGGGCTCTTACTTTGATTCTAGTGACCAATTTAGTCAATAGTCACAACATCATTGATGAAACTATGGCGACAGACTGCGCAGCACCAGACTGGACAGTTGCACAGGCGCCTCGTCGATGTAGTCGAAGCCATGCTGCAACAGCAGTGGATTGATGTATGGCCGAATCACCAGGTAGATCGCCATCACGGTTTCATCGAGGGGCGTCTTGCGCTCGAAGTCCCCGCTTTGCCGACCCGCCTGCAGAATGCCCTGCAGCAATTCGCGGATGCGCCCTTCATAGATGAGCGTCGCCTGCCAGCGCTCGGTCGCCGCCGAGGTCGCAATTTCGTAGAGCTTGCGATCCTCGGAAAACAGGCGAAGGCTGGCCTCGACGATCGACTTGAACATCCGCCGCAGCTTCTCTGGCGGGTGATCGGCCTCATCGACGGCCGCCCTGACCTCGGCCTCGATCTGGCTCAGACAGTTCGCGCAGATCATCTCGCCGATGGCCTGCTTGGACTCGAAGAACTTGTAGATGTAGGCCTTGGAAAAGCCGATGGCTTTGGCGAGGTCGGAGACGGTCGTCTTCTCATAGCCATACCGACTGAAATGCTCGGTGGCTGCCGCAACGATCTGATCGCGCACCTCGTGATCGATCGGACCACGGGCCGTGCCTGAATTAGTGTCTGTTTTACGCATGCTTTACAGCCTACTGCCGATCTTGAAAGTGGACAACAAGTGACCAATGTGTATTATGGTCACAAATATTCTATTCGCCATATCCTCAGCTCCGGAAGAAGCTCATGCCAGCCAAGCGCACCCTAGCCCTGCTTATCAGTGTCAGCCTCTCGGCAGGCTGCGCCGTCGGTCCCGACTATATCCGACCCGACACACCTCTGCCGGAGCGATACCTGGGCCAGGCGGCAGTCGAGCAACGGCATGCCAGTGCCAGCGCCGACCTCATCACCTGGTGGACAGGTTTCGACGACCCGCAATTGACTCGCTTGGTAACCCTCGCGCTGGAGCAGAACCTCGACCTGGCACAGGCGGCCGCCCGTGTCGCTCAAGCGCGTGCGGGACTCGGGGCGGCGCATGCTGCCTTGTTGCCCGCGGGCAACATCGGCGCTCAAGCGGCCAGGGCCTACCAATCGGTTGAAACGCCGCTGGGACAAGTGCTGAACTCGACAGCCGACTTCGACCGCTACGGCAATGCCTTTGAGGCCAATCTTGGCGCGAGCTGGGAACTGGATCTCTTCGGCAGCCTGCGCCGTGGGCGCGAATCTGCGCTCGCAGAGTATCAGGCTTCGCAGGCAGGTGCGGCCGCAACCCGGTTGGCTGTGGCGGCGCAGACCGCCGACATCTACATCGGCATCCGTGGCCTGCAAGCCCGCCTCGACATTGCACACCGGCAGGTAAAGACCCAGCAAGACTTGCTCTCAACCGTCAACCTCCTCCATGCCAAGGGCTTGGCAGCCGAATATCAAGTACGTCAGGTCGAAGGTGCGCTTGCTCAGGTTCAGGCATCCGTACCGATACTCGAGACCGGCCTGGACGCAGCGATGAACGCATTGGATGTGATGCTCGGCTCGTCGCCCGGCACGCATCGGACGGAACTGACCGAGGCCGGCACCATTCCATTGGCCCCGCGGATCGCGGCCACGGGATCGCCGGGTGAATTGCTCAGGCGCCGGCCCGACTTGATTGCGGCCGAACGCCAACTGGCCGCAGCGAACGCACGCATCGGTGTCGCCATTGCCGAGTATTACCCCAAGCTGTCCCTCAGCGGCTTGATCGGCAGCGCGACCTCGGTGTCCAGCGGCAACCTGTTCGGTAACGCTGCCAGTCAGGCTGCGGGCGTACTGGGTCTGCGCTGGCGCCTGTTCGATTTCGCCCGCATCGACGCGCAGATCGACCTGGCCAGGGGGCAGGAGGCCGAAATGCTGGCGGCCTATCGACTGGCCGTGTTGCGTGCCAGCGAAGATGTGGAAAACGCCTTCTCAACCCTGGTCAAGCGCGAGCAGCAAGCGACTCTGCTCGCCACCGGGGTGGACTCGTTCGGGCACGCGCGCAGTGCTTCGTTTGCCGCCTACCAGCAAGGTGTGGTCAGCCTGATCGAAGTGCTGAAAGCCGACGAAGACTGGCTGCGGGCTGCCGATGCGCGAGCACAGGCTCAGACGGAATCTGCCCGCGCAGCGGTCGCAGCCTTCAAGGCGCTCGGTGGTGGTTGGCAAGCCCACGAAGTCGATGCGGTAGCGGCGAGGTAGCAGACGCTCAGAGAATTCGCGGTTCGCTTACCTATAAGTCGATTTCTGCACGTTCGCCTTGGGGAAAGTTACAGCTCGCCCACCTTCTCCAACCTATGCAAACCATGCAGTTGCTCGTCCCAGAGGTAACCGGCAAGTTTCGAGATGCTGACAAACCACTCGCTGCGTACGCCATCGATAAGCAGGACAACTCGACGGCTGCTGACAAAGTCACCATCGAAGCTCATGGAATACTCGTCTATTTGCAGCTTGCCGCCGGGCTCGACCAAGGCCGAGGCGGCGATGCCATCGGCGAAGGCATTGCCAGAGGCCTGATAGTGATCGATCCCTTCATCGCTGCTGGCATAGGCATTCAGATCCCTGCGCAGATAGGTGACGCGCTGCTCAGTACGGTTCAGCAACCAGATCGGCTGCTTATCCGTGCAACGTAGAAAGTAGGGTATGGCCAGGTACAAAGCTGCCGGGGCTTCCTGCTCGTAGGCTTGCAGGTTTGCGTGGGCGATCAGGTCTGCAATCTGCGTGCGCCGCGTGGCCATTATTCGAAAGGCATCCTCATCGTCCTTGGGGCGGTAACCACTAAACGACTCCAGTGCATCACATGCCGTCGTCAACCGGGCATAGCGGGCCAGCTCTTGCGCATACTGCTGTGCCACCTGCGCATGGCATCCTTGGGTCAGGTATGCAGCCAGGTCGAAAACGGCATCACCTATGATTCTTCGGGACATAAACACTCCTTGTTGTGCCTGGGTCAGGCAGCCAAAGCGCTAAATATACGACGAAGAAAGGCAAAAAACGGGATGGACTTCAACTCGTTACAACCGGCAGCACTCGCCCCCACTGACCCACGACGAAGCCATTACAGGGTGCTCGATCCAGTGGGATGAAATACGGTCAAGCCCGGACGAAAAGCAGACCAATCTGTCCTATAAATAGATTCGTCCCGCTCCTCTCATCGCCCACCTGGCAGAACCCGTGAAACATTCGATACATATTGCAGTACTGCTCTGTCTGCTGTCCGGCACGCTTGCCATGGCCGAGCCGCATCAGGTTGTTACCGAAGAGTGGGCCCCCTACAACTACCAGGAGAACGATCAGCTCACCGGCATGAACACGGAAATCGTCCGGGCCATCATGGCGCTGACCGGTGATGACTTCGAGGTGGTGGTGCTGCCCAGTATGCGAACCACTCACGCGTTGCGGACCCGACCCAAGACCATCATGTATTCCATGTTCCGCACGGCAGAGCGGGAGTCGTTGTACAAGTGGGTCGGACCGCTCCTGGAAGAGGCCATTCATCCCTACCAGTTGGCCAATGCGCCGCAGCCGGTGAATTCCCTGGAGCAACTGTTACGCGCTCCGCAGATCACCACACGACATGCCGGCCTGGTGCCCAAGATGCTGGAGTCGTTGGGCTTCAACAATCTCGACAAAAGTGCAACCACCAGCCGGCAGCTCTATCGCATGCTGCTGGCCGGGCGCACCGACCTCATCATCGGCGACACCGATGCGGGGGTGGCTTACTACAGCCGCCAGTTGAACATTGCCCCCGGCACGCTACGGCGGATTCCCATCGAACTCTATCGCGCATCGCTTTACATCGCCTTCAGCCGCGACTGTGACGATGAATTGGTCGCCCTCTGGGCCAGCGCCCTGGAGCGGCTGCGCAGCTCGGGTGAACTGGAGCGTATTCAGCGCCGCTACGAGCAACCCTTTGGTCAATAAAAGGCTAGGGCCCAGTTAGGTGTTGCATGCAGCATGCCCTGCAGCAGCCAGCTTGCTGGCGATGCTGTTGCAGTCCGACTGAGCAATTTCTGGGCACGGCAATTCGTAGGGCGGGTTAGGCCCAGCTGATCGGGCACTTCCGGGCCCGAGAGCGGAAATCGAAGCACGCGAAGAGCTGGCGTCCCTGTTAGTCGGCAGCGGCGGTAAACTCCCCCGGCAGATACCTGAGCCTTGATTTAAAACCTGCAGATCATGAGCGAGCACAACGTGGACCAACCCAGCCCAACAGAACCCGCCAGCGACGAGGAAATCCTCGCCTATATGCAGCGCCAGCTGCGCTCAGGCCGGGTCAAGCCCGCGGTGTTGGTGCCGCTGACGCAGAAGGCCTTCGCCGAGGTGTCCCACGAGCGCATCGTGGAGTGTTTCAACCGCTTGGATTCGGCGCTGTTCAAGCGTTAGCAACCTGGGTTAATGCACATTGAGATGCTTGAGGTTCCGGACCAGATGAGCGTTATGCCCCGGCTATGGGGCGCATGCAGTAATGCCTTATCGAAACCAGAGGCTCACCATATCCTTGCGGACTTTGCCGGGGGGCCGCCGGCCAGCACCACACTGACCGGCACAAAGGTGCAGGCACCCGTCTCCCTCCTGCGCGCCATCAGTGCACCGCTGCCGCACTGCACGCAGCACGGCAGCGGGGTCAAATTCGGCCAGCGGTGACGCCACCGTCGACCGGCAGCACGGTCCCGGTAACCCAGGAGGCCTCCTGCGAGGCCATGAACAGAATGGCCTCGGCCACATCCGCGGGCTGGCCGTTGCGGCCCAGCGGGTGGAAGGCGTTGAAGGTCGGCAACACCTGCCTGACCTGTTCGCTGTCCATAAAGGTGTTGTACACCGGCGTTTCCACGACGGCTGGGGCAATTGTGTTGATGCGAATGCCGGAGGACGCCAGTTCGATCGCCAGGTTGCGGGTCAGCGCGTGAACACCGGCATTGGCTGCCGAATAGGCGGCCGAGGGCGTCGCACCTATCGCTTGCAGCGCCCATAACGAACCGGTCTGGACGATGGCGCCACCACCTCGGCGCAACATGGCTTTGGCCGCCGCCTGGGCCATAAAGAATTTGCCCTTGAGAATGATATCGATGAAGTGGTCGTACTCCTGCTCATCGACCTCCAGGAAAGGCTTGGGGCTGAACACCCCGGCGTTGTTGATCAGAATATCCACACCACCAAAGGCTGCCGTCGCCAGCTCGACCAGGGCCCTGGCCGTGGCGGGGTGGGCGATATCCCCCGCCAGGGTGCGCACCCGGTCACCGCTCGGGTCGATCTGCGCTGCGGCGGCTTCGAGTTTCGCCGCATCGCGCCCGGCGATCAGCACACTCGCCCCCTCAGCCACCAGACGCCGGGCAACCTCTTTGCCAATGCCTGAACCGCCGCCGGTCACGATCGCAACCTTGGAAGAAAATCTTTGCATGATGAAATACCCTGTGTGCGTGAATGAACTGCCGTAAGCGGCTCTGACTGATTTTTTTGGCGCAAACCCTTAAGTCTTCGGCATTACGGCTATTCTTGGCCTTCACGCACTTGGCTCACAAATCAGAAGTTCTTCCCATTCAAT
The DNA here is from genome assembly GCA_946886875.1 of uncultured Pseudomonas sp. Next base: position 1,831 of record CAMPJN010000012.1, on the reverse strand, counting down.
AAAGAAATTCTTTAGCACATGCCAACACCTGTCTATCTCAATGCACTGCGCGCCTTCGAGGCCGCCGCCCGGCACCAGAGCTTTTCTGCCGCCGCGACCGAGCTGCATGTCACCTCCGCAGCGGTGGGCCAGCAGGTACGATCGCTGGAAGCGTGGCTGGGTATCAGCCTGTTCAATCGCGCGCCCAGCGGCTCGACCCGCTTGATCGCGACTGACGCCGCGCGGGCGGCGCTACCGGACATTCGCGAAGGACTGGAGCGCCTACGCCTGGGGCTGGAGCGCTTGAAGGAAGGTTCGTTGAGCACCGGGCTGACGGTTACCGTGAGCCCGGCGTTTGCGGCCAAGTGGCTGCTGCCGCGGATCGAACGCTTCCAATTGGCGCACCCGGAGACGGACGTGCTGCTCGACACCAATCTGCGGCCGGTGGATTTCATCGCCGAAGGCATGGACATCGGCGTTCGCTATGGCGCAGGCCGTTGGCCGGGTCTGACGGCGATCAAACTGATGGACGAGGAGATGTACCCGGTTTGCGCGCCGAGCTATCCGCTGCTGAAGGGTGGGCGGCTGCCGGCGCGAAATCTGGCAAAGGCCACGTTGATTCATGACCTGTCGATGACCGGCGACCCGGCATACCCCACCTGGCGTACCTGGCTCGACGCCGCAGGCTACACGGATGTGAGCGCAGAGCACGGCTTGCGCATCAATAACTCGGCGGCCGTCCTGCAAGCGGTTATCGATGGTCAGGGCTTGGCACTTGGGCGTAGCGTCATGCTGCGTGACGACTTGGCGGCCGGTCGTCTGCTGCGTCCGTTCGGCGCTGCCAGCAGCCCCCTGGGGTTCGCCTACTACATCGTCTATCGCCCGGAGGTGGCCGGGCTGGCGAAAATCCAGACATTCCGCGATTGGCTGCTGGCGCAAGCCGCGGATGCCGGCCCCTCCCGCTGAGTTGAGCGCGCGGCGCTTCGCTGATTTTCAGCCTCGCCAGCCCTATAAAAGCTGCCTGCAACACATAAGGGGGCACAGCCGACAGAAGCGCCTGGACTGAGCGTCACCGGCAAAAGGAAAAGGCCTGACGTCGACTAGTCGGCGCCAGACCTTGCATAGCAGACAACCGCTAAACGCGAATCGAGCGACCGACTCGCGTGCAGGGTGTTTAGCGGGCCTTCAACTCGAAGCTATCGTCCGACGGCTCCTTGGTGTATTGGCCACTGTAATGCACCAGCTTCTGGCTACCGTCCATCAGCGTCTTGATGCGGCTATCGGCAGTGCGAGCCGAGGCGCCTTGGGCGGTGCTGCTTCTGATCGCTGGCGGATTGAAACTGAACGACCACAGGTAGTGCCAGACGGCTGAGTTGTGTTTTTCGGTCAGCTGCACGGAGTTGAAGTACCAGGGTTTGAGTTCGGTGAACGCGGTCATGTTCATCAGGCCGCTGTTGCTGTCGCCGATAAAGCCGGTGCTGCTGGCGCCGGATGAGCGATAGGTTTCGAAGATCACGCCTTTGCCCTTCAGCTCGCTGACATAGCTGCGGCACACCTCGCCGACCCACTTGTTGCCCAGGTAGCTCTTGGCATAGTTGGAGTAGAAGGGATCGAGCAGGGCGACCCGCTTGGGCAACAGCTTGCTGTTGACGGTGCCGGCGCTGACCGCGTCGCTGATTTTCTTGGTCAGGACAATGGCCATCTGGTTGCCCAGGGAATGGCCGAGCAGGCGGATGTTGCTGCCGCTGTAGCCCGCCAGGTTGGCTTTGTAGCTTTGGAACAATAGATCGCCGGCCGATTGCGTCGGCCCGCTGCTGTAGGCGCCGCTGGCGTTGCGCCAGCGCATGGCGCG
>CAMPJN010000011.1 GCA_946886875.1 uncultured Pseudomonas sp. | reverse complement strand
CCTTCATTAGCCAGGATGTCCTGCATGATGAAGCGGGACAACCGTCCGTTGCCGTCCATGAAAGGATGGATGTAGATGAAGCTGTGCGCGATAGCGTTTAGCTTCACTAGGGCAGGGGAGTCACTGCGCATGACGCGCTCACGCATGACGAACCACTCCTCCATCATCTCAGGCACTGTTTCCGGCGTCGGCGGAATCAGGTGGATGAGATCCCCGCGGCCGAGCCAGTTCTGCAGATTCCTGTATGCGCCAATGGAAGGATCAGGACGCCCCGTATCGAGGGCTATTCTATGAATCTCGAACAAAAATTCTTCGTCTAGTAGGCGTTGCCCCACCTGTTCCAGAACTCGCACAAAGCGCAAGACTCGATCAGGAGCTGGGCGCTCATGCTCGATCTCATAGGAGCTGCGAGTCTCGGCCGTCAACAGGTACTGAGCAGCTCTAGCAATTTCGGTGACTGAGAAATCGACCATCTGATCATGCATGCGCTCGACTATATGCGCATTCAAAAGACTATCGTCTGTCCAACTCTGACGTGTAATCAGAGCTGAAAGCTGAGGTGTTCCCAGGAGATTCATCCGCACGCGATGTCTGCGAGACATCTCCTCTGGGCCGGTGAAATACTTCTCCGGCGGGAGCAGGTGTTCATAGGGAATGTTCTGGGCTGCGTCTGGCAGAGGCAGCTGATGGCCTGCAATATTTTCGCAGATGTACCAGAGCCGGCGCAGGTAGCCGCTGGCTGGCTTCTCAACGATTGCCGCACTCAGATCATCACGGACAGCGGGAATCTGGAAGGCGCGCTCCAATATCCCCAGGTTTACCCCTTCGTAGGAGAGCGCAAACAACATCTGGTCGATAGGGCGATGTTCTCTGGCGTACCCCTTGGTGAAGACCTCTACTTTCGCGCTACCTGTGGGCTGAGAGCGCGCAGGGCGCGAGCCTATAACGCACTCACGATCAAGCGGCGCGCAGCGAAGATCGAGGGCGTTGATCAGCCAGCTGTATCCCGCTCGCTCAATGGGTTGCCGCATTGAGAATTTCCTATAGGAAGCACGAGAAAATTATAATTTACATGGTTTTAAAGGGAAAAAATTATAACTAATTGCCCGTGCATAGTAGATGACGAACCGGCCGAGGCGAAAACGGAACCCGCCATAGCAAGCCACGCTGGAAATGATGCGGGGGGAGAGGTGATTTGACTGCGCGGCCGCATGCGCAATAGCTAAACAAAACTGGCAAGTTCATCGATCAGCAGTTCTTTATCAGGTTTGCCAGCCCCATAGAGGTCTTTACGTTTGAATTTTATCGACGCGACTGCTTAACAGTGACTATCCTTTTCCTAGCCAAGATGGCCCACTTCGAAAGGATTCGATCATGCGTTACCTCAACTATGTCGTTGCTTCTCTCGCTTCCGCCCTGATCGCGACCTATGCGGTTCTCTGGTTTGCCCATCCAACGCCCCTCGAAAACACAGTGACGCTGCCTCCTTTATCGGTATTTGAACAGCCTGACGGTTTTCTGCTGTGGGGTGGCTGGCGAACAGTGGCAGGCTATGAGCCGCCCGGCACCAATGCCGTGGAGATTCGCTGTAACCGTGTGCAAAACACATGCACCGAGGCGTACGCCTCGCTCCTGCAGCACGACACCGGCTTGGACCTTGTGGCTGAGGTGTTCAGCTATGAAGTGATTTCCTGGAGCGAGACGCGACTGGAGGCGTTGGCCAAGGGCGCCATGGCCGGATGTGATCGTGCGCTGTATATCGACCTGATAGGGCAGGGCGCAACCATGAAATGGTTGCCAGGCGAGGACTGCGAAGGGGATATGACTGCGGCTATCCTGGTGGGCGATCCGGTTTAGATGCGGCGACGGCTCTGGTCATCACTATGTTGAAATCTGCCTAATGCCCAATACAACCCACACCTCATACCCTTTTGACCTCGCGGCTTTCTCGGCCTCAAGTTGAGCGGTGAGTGTACTGATAGAGCGCGAGCGATGTTCGAAGCGGAAAGGCGGGCCACCATTTTTTCGCACGCTGAGCTCAACGAGCGTGTAGATGGAAAACGGATTGGATTTGGGGGCTGGCTGTTTCTGTGATTTCTGATCAAGACCGAATGCGTGGCGCATATCGGCTTCGGAGACAGTAATATCGGTCAAGCGAGATACCTGCAGCGATGGCGGTAGATTCATTGTAGCTGGGAGTGCACCGTGCAGCGACCGATCGGCCAATAACGGAAGTGACAACCGGAAGCCTTCAAATGAACCCCCGTCCTGGTAGACATTCGCAGCCTATGTAGAACACTGTGTGCTAATCGCTGGCATTCTCAACGATTGACGACTTCAGTTCCGAGCTCACCAAATTGAAGATGTCTGTGACTGATGAGCTTGGATCTTTGATTAAGTAATAGCTTGTTAGGATGGTCAACGGGTGTAGCTCTAGAACCGATGCTATAGCTTCAATTTTTTCAAGCGTCGGGCTTTTCAATCCGCGCTCTAAAGTGCTCAAGTATGTTCGGCTGCTGATATCCGAGAATGCTTCCTGGGAGATTTTCTTACCCTTCCTCGCTCGCCGAAGGGCCTCGCCAAACGCTTTCTTGCCTTCCATTTCGCCGCTCTCGTAAAAGCGACGATGAAGCCTTGTTGAACACTATGGGACTACAATCTATAGTGTTCATTTTCAATGGTGATTATCATGCTCCTGACGCACAGGCATGCCGAATTGCTCATTCCGCCAGCACGGGACGAACACATTCAGTACTGGCAGTACGTAGAGCAGTCCACCATCTGGCCATGGTTTTATGTGGAGTTGGTGAGAGCTTGTAAAGGAGGCAGCGTTGCTAGCATGCTCATGATTCCGAACGTCCCAGCGCTTGAGCAGGTGCTTGCAGAACTCGACGGCGGCAGATGGTTGAGCCAGGCGCTTGTGGTCACGCCCAGCGATATAAATGGAAGCAGACGCTGGCAGATGGAGCCGCTTATCGAGCTAAGCGTTGCCAAAAATAGAGAGCACAAGCCCCTCGGCTATATTTTCCAAGTCGAAGGAGGGCGCATATACACCACCTTCGCACAAATGAACAACTGCGACCTGGAGTCTTCACTACCCATTTTCTCTGCTGCCAAGCACCTTCGGTGAGCGGCCCTTAACTGGTTGCATTAATATGGCATCTCCGACGCAGGCCCAGCGATCTTGCGCCGTTCCAGGCTCTCCTCTCGAGATCCTGCTCAACGGACGCGTGATGATTTCTGACAATCTATCAAGCTACAAACTCGTAGAAAATCTGACTTTCAATGACCTGGACCGGATGGCCAAATCGGTTGATGCGTCCCGTAAAAATCAGATAGTCGCAGCTGTTCTGGGTGAGTCTCCAAACACAGGTAAACGGAGATTGAAGCATCCAGAAAACCTGCTTAACCCTGATCAAGGTGCCCGTGCCCTGCGTTTTGCACAAGTTCTGACACAGGCACAGGACATTTTTAGGGACCGATGTGTAGCGGCCCGCTGGTTTTTTGAGCCTGCAATCGGTTTAGGTGGGGAAAAACCAGTTCGGCTGCTTTCGAACCCGTTCGGGTACGAACTAGTAGCAGATTTCATGATGCGCATCGAACACGGCGTCTATCACTGATCCCCAATCTGCGCACAAACTGAATTATCTGACTTTTGTAAAGGCCGTTTCGTTTGAGTCGGGCCGCAATGGCCTGACTGATACTAGGCAGCCTGCAACTGGTCACCAGGCAATTCCTCATTACAAAAAAGTCCGCCTCATAGGAGCGGAATGGCCAACTCAAATGACGACCGAAGATTCACTGATCTAACGCGCGAGGCATTAGCTGACGTAAGCGAGGGGTTGGTGATCGATCACGCAATGGTCGTGACCTGGGCTCAGAACCTTGATACCGATACCCCGGTGCCTTTGCCTACTCCAGATCGGCCTACTTAATTCGCACCAGACCGAACTCATCCTTAGCGGTATAGGGCTCCTCGTCAAACATGGTGTTGACCATGCGCTCGCGGCGGAGATGGCTCAGGGTTCTGAAGAAGCAGAATTCGCACAGACGGACCTCATAACGCTCACCGTCGTGCTTGGAACCATGCTCCCAGTGTGCCTGAAGGGTTCCAAACTGTTGGTCATAGCCTTCTACGCGAGTGCTCTGGCAACAGACATCACAGGTGATGTCTATGACCGTTTCAGACGATTGAGTAACAATGTGGTCCATGGTCAGTGCCTCCAGCGGCGGTCGAGAAGGGGACGCCATCCAAACCTTTGGAATCGCCAGTCGCTGAGGAGATCCCCGAGCGCGTCATGCTAGCAGATGAGGCTGCAGGATCCCTGACGGCTTCATCGAAGGTGGAACGCGGCGGCGATTTGAAAACGGGAAACCAATCGGTCAGAAGCCGTTTAAATACTTGGCATAATCTCTACGAGTGAAGCCCAAATTGCCGTCCAAACTAGAAGTGAAGTTCCACAATGCCTTCCAAGCGAGCAGCGAAGTTCCACGATGTATTCCAAAGTCGTCAAAAATCGAGTCGAATCTGGCCAAAAGTCCCGGGTTGCCTTCCGCGAAAGACCTCACGTCATTGCTAGCGGGGTTGTCGGTAAGGAGCCGGGATTTTCACTGAAGCCGACAAGCCGACAAAAAGGGCCCTGGCAGGCCCTTTGCTCAATCTGCTGAGAGAGACTCAGTTGACTGCGTCTTTCAAGCCTTTGCCGGCCTTGAAGCCGGGGACCTTGGCGGCGGAGATCTTGATGGTGTCGCCGGTTTTCGGGTTGCGGCCATCGCGGGCGGCGCGTTCCTTGACGGCGAAAGTGCCGAAGCCCACCAGGCTGACGCTGTCGCCGTTGTTCAGGGCGGTGCTGATGGCGCCGAGGGTGGCATCCAGCGCGCGAGTCGCGGTGGCTTTAGGCAGGTCGGTGGTGGCGGCGATGGCTTCGATCAGTTCGGCTTTGTTCATCAGGTGGGTTCCTTCGAGTTGTCTGGGGGAGGGGATTATAACCAAGCGTCATTCGTTGACTTGGCGAATCTCCAGCACGGCCCAGACCTCCAGTCCTTGCTGACGCGCGGTTTTCTCGGCCTCAAGCTCGGCGGTGAGCGTGCTAAGTAGAGCGAGACGGGCTCTTACACTGCGCAATCGGTTTGTTTGGAGTCCCTCAGTGGAAGCTCGCTCTGAAAATAAGTGGGATGGAGTCATCATCGGCAGCGGCCAGAAACGATCAATCCGATATCGAACAGCTCATCGAATGCGGCCGTGTCGATGTCGGCCAACTTGTTACACTGGCAAAAGAGGCAATCGATTACGCTGTGGGCAACGTAAATGAGTGGAGGCCCCAATGACCGAACCAATTTATGACTACGACCCCGCGCAGGCGCTGGACGGCCCGGAGGCGATAGCTGTGTTTCTCGCGGATGCCATAGACACTGGAGACATCGCCTATATCGGTAAGGCAATGAAAGTGGTTGCCCGCGCCAAGGGTATGACAGAGCTGGCCAAGGAAACGGGGTTAGCCAGAGAGCAACTTTACAAGTCGCTCAGCGAATGATGTATCGCCGCCTAAAGCTCTTGGAAGGATCGCGAGCCAAGCCTGCGGCCTCAAGAGAATGCGCGCCCGGTGAGGCGTATTCGTGAGATTCATGAAGAAACTCGTGGCGTGATCGGAGCGCCGCGCGTACGCGAAGATCTGCTTGGTGAGGGCGAACCGTCAGCTTCACCGCCTTCGAGACGGAGCACAAATGATTCACAGACATCACGGAAATTGCCACGCTGCCAGGCAAGCTGTTCCTGTGTTGGTTGGGGATATCTACCGGAGCGGGGTAGTCCAACTGTTGTCATCGGCGTCTAGGCCGCCTGCAGCTGGTCACCAGTCAATTTCCCATTACAAAAAAAGCCCACCTTAAATGGGCGGGCTTTCAGGTGTCTCCAAGGTGAGGCTGGGCGCCAACGAACTCTCGGAGCAAGCAGTTTGAGGATACACGGTGCTCCATACCCACGGCAACAGGCGTACCCCGGAGGATGCATTGTTTGTCTGAGGCACCCTGAGTCGTCCAGTAGATCCAGCATGTCGCGACGCTGTTCGGCGGAGAACGAGGCGACCAGCAGGCCGAGCCGTTCCTCGAAGCTCAGGCTATCGATGTCTGGGGTTTTCAATCGATGGCCGCCTGCCGCGAGCCCGGCAGCTTGCGGAACGATCGCTAGTCGGAAACCTGAAAGGAACTAATTTTCCATAGCTGTGCACGCAATGGTATTTCCAGCATTTACTTCCCGTTTTTACAAAGCATTAGTTCGGAGCACTACTCGCACGTTTAGGCGCAGGCATGGATGATACTCTATTTAACATAATATACATTATGCGAAGCTACAGGCTGGCCAAGCAGGTGAATCCCTGCACCGAAGTCAATTCGCATAATGATGCTTATGTTCAACATCCACTTCGCCCACAGCTGTCATCCGCCCGCAGTCCAATCGATTGCTCCGACAAAAGCACGGGTGCTAGCCTGCGGTTTCCAGTCATCGAGCAATTACCGACCCTATGAGCAAAAATCCCCACAAGAAAGTTCGGCGGCCCGCTGCGACCAGTCGGGCCAATGTTGGCAAAGCGCAGACGGCTCCTGATCGATGGGTAGCGATATTGGCGCTGTTGGGCATGTTGCTCACGGCTTACCTGACGTTCACCGCGCTAAGCGATGGCTTGCCGGCGTTCTGTACCCAGGATTCGTCGTGCGATCTGATTCAGCACAGTCGTTGGTCGCGGATCTTCGGTGTGCCCTTGGCGCTCTGGGGTTTTGCGCTCTATGCGGTGCTGGCGTTCAGTGCGTGGCGTTTGCCGGCCAAGCTGCAGCGCTGGGCCAGGTTGTGGCTGGTCGCCTTGGTTGGTTTGGCCATCAGTTTGTATATGACGCTAATCGGCTGGCTGGAACTCGATGCGTTCTGCATCTGGTGCTTGCTGTCGTTGGCGCTGCTGGCGGCAATTTTCATTCGCTTGAGTCTGGCGCCGACAAAAAATCTGAGCCTTAGCGACTGGCGCCACTGGCTGATCCGTGGCGGCTTGGCGGCGTTGATCGCAGTGGCGTCCCTACATCTGTATTACAGCGATCTACTCGCGCCCCGCGAAGATCCGCGCACGCAGGCGCTGGCCAGCCACTTGGAACGCAGCGGCGCGAAGTTCTATGGCGCCTTCTGGTGCCCGACTTGTCAGGAACAGAAGCGTCTATTCGGGCCTTCCGCCAAGCGCTTACCGTATGTCGAATGCTCTCCGGATGGCAAAAAAGGCTTGCTGGTTCGTGCTTGTGTCGATGCCGAGGTCAAAGGTTATCCAACCTGGGTGATACGCGGCCGGCATTATCAGCAACTGCTCAGCCTCGAGGAGTTGGCGCGTTATTCGCGGTTCAAAGAGGTGGATTAAGCCCACCCTGCCCGGCTGGCCGCCAGCCAGCTCGGGGTACTTTGTTTCCAGCCACGGCCAGCGTTGCCTATACGGAACGCTGTTGATCGGCATCAATATCAGCGGCTTGCCTTCGGGGTAAAAAGACTGTCTATGCACTCCTGAGCAAGGACGGGCCGGATGGAAAAGCACCAACAATGGAATCTCTGGTTCTTCTTGGTCGCGTTCAGCCTGTTGCTGCTATTCCAGGGTTGGTGGAGCGAACGCAACGCGGTCGAGCCGATTCCTTATAGCGAGTTCATGCGTCTGCTCAAGCAGGAAAAGCTCGGCGAGCTGCGCATCGAGCAGCAGCAGATCACCGGCAAGCTCAAGGAGCCGATCAACAACCGCTACCAGTTCAGCACCATCCGGGTCGAACCCGACCTGGCCGAGGCCTTGGCGCAGTCCAAGGTGACGTTCATCGGCACCCGTGACGGCGGCCTGCTGGACAATCTGTTGAGCTGGTTGCTGCCCTTTATAGTGATCTTTGCCCTCTGGTCGTTCCTGTTTCGTCGCCTCGCCGAAAAACAGGGCTTCGGCGGCATGGTCAATGTCGGTAAATCCAAGGCGAAGATCTTCGTCCAGCGCGATACCGGGGTGACGTTCGACGATGTCGCGGGCATCGACGAAGCCAAGGCCGAGTTGCTGGAGGTGGTGTCCTTTCTCAAGGATCAGCCCAAGTACAGCCGCCTCGGCGCGCGCATTCCCAAAGGCATACTGCTGGTCGGCCCGCCAGGCACCGGCAAGACCCTGGTGGCCAAAGCGGTGGCTGGCGAAGCCGGAGTGCCGTTCTTTTCCATTTCCGGTTCCGAGTTCGTCGAGATGTTCGTCGGCGTCGGTGCCGCGCGGGTGCGCGATCTGTTCGAGCAGGCGCGCAAGGCCGCGCCCTGCATCATTTTCATCGACGAGCTGGATGCGCTGGGCAAGATGCGCGGCGCCGGTTCCTTTGGCGGCAACGATGAAAAGGAGCAAACGCTCAACCAACTGTTGGCCGAACTGGACGGTTTCGATACCCGCGAGGGCGTGGTATTGCTCGCCGCCACCAACCGCCCTGAGATACTCGACCCCGCCCTCCTCCGCGCCGGTCGCTTCGACCGACAGATCGTCATCGACCGCCCGGACAGGCGCGGCCGGGTGGCCATTCTCAAGGTGCATCTGAAGCGTATCCAGGCCGATGCCGACCTCGATATTGAAGGCATTGCCGGCATGACCACCGGCTTTTCCGGGGCTGACCTGGCCAACCTGGTCAACGAGGCGACCATAGTCGCCACCCGTCGCGGCGCCGATTCGGTGAACATGGTCGACTTCACCGAGGCGGTGGAACGCATCGTGGTCGGCAGCGAACGCCGCGGGCGTTTGCTGCAGCCCCACGAGCGCGAGGTGGTGGCCTATCACGAAATGGGCCATGCCCTCGCCGCCGCAAGTCTGCCGGGCATGGACCCGGTACACAAGGTTTCGATCATTCCTCGCTCGGTCGGCGCCCTGGGCTACACCTTGCAGCGGCCTACCGAGGATCGCTTTCTGATTACCCTGCGCGAACTGAAAAACCGTATGCAGGTATTGCTCGCCGGGCGTGCGGCCGAATACTTGGTGTTCGACGAAATTTCCACCGGCGCGGCGGACGATCTGGCCAAGGTCACCGATATTGCACGGCAGATAGTCACCCGCTTCGGCATGAGCAGCGAACTCGGTCAGGCGGTGTTGGAGCGCCAAAGCGCCAGCTATCTGGGCGAACAAGCGATCAGCCTGCGGGAAAAGGACTATTCGGAACAGACCGCCCGAGAGGTCGATCTGTGCGTCAAAGCCTTGATCGACGAGGCTTACGAACAGGTCAAAGCGCTATTGCAGCGCAAACGTCAGGAGTTGGAACAAGGCGCCCGGCTGTTGCTGGAAAAAGAAACCCTGACTCCGGAAGACTTTCCGCCGCTACGTTCATTGGTGTTGCTGCCTGAGCCGCATTCTAGTGGGGCAGCGACCAGCTATTAACCCGGACCTGAACTACGCTTATCAGGTTACCGTCCGACCTGTTGCAGGAGGTTCTATGCCTACTGTTGGTTACGCCTATCGTGGCTCGTTCAGAACATCCATCGGCTGCCATGACTGCGCGCTCCAGCGGTTTTGTCTTCCCGCCAACCTGGATGAGACGGAAACAGCACGATTGGAGGGAATCATCAAGCGCAACTGCCCCTTGCATAAAGGCGACCACCTGTTCCGTGCTGGCGATACCGTGCAACATATCTTTGCGTTACGTTCGGGCGCCCTGAAAACCTATCTGTTGGGACCGGACGGTACCGAACAGATCACCGGCTTCGTGCTACCAGGTGTAGCTGATCGGGCTGGATGCTTTTTGTGACGATACCTTCCCCAGTTACACCGTGGCATTGGAAACTTCGCTGGCTTGCACCATACCTCTGAAAGAATTGGAGGAATTGGCCGGTCGCATGCCTCATCTCAGAAAGCAACTGCTCAACACCTTGAGCAGGGAGCTGCATGTAGAGCAAGAGCACCTCAGCCACAGCCGCGAATGCGCAGAACAACGCCTGAGTAACTTTCTGCTCAATCTGTCGGCCCGTTTCAGTAGGCGCGGCTTGTCGACGGTGAAATTCATCCTGCCCATGAGCCGCGGTGAAATCGGCAATTACCTGGGCTTGACCACAGAGACTGTCAGCCGCCTGTTCAGCCGTTACCGCCAGCAGGGCCTGATCGAACTTCGCGGCCGTGAAATAGAACTGACCAGACTGCGGTCATGGGCGAATACGCGTCGCTCTGAGCTGGCAGGCGCCCCAAGCTAACTGTTTTAGAGACGAGCGACATGCAGACAGCCAGCAACGTGCAACGCCTGTGTCTGTACAACACGGCTGAATTACAACTCATCGTGCAGGCGATGGCGCGCCAGGCTGCAGCTTTGTTACCGCCGGGGCAAAGTGCGTTAATCGGGATTCTGCGCCGTGGCGAACCCCTGGCGCGCATGCTGCAACAACAGTTGGCGCAGCTTACCGGGCAAGCTGAGTTGCCGCTTTTCGCGCTCAAGGTCAAGCGCTACGCCGACGACCTCAGCCTGCTGCATGCGCAAACCGCACTGACCGAGAATCCCGAACTAGCCAAGCTGGATATGGCCAACACCAACCTGCTGGTGATCGACGATGTGCTCTATCACGGCCATTCGCTGTTACGCACCTGCGCCTATCTTTCCGGCCTTGGGGCTCAATGCGTACGCACCGCGGTGCTGGTCGACCGCTGCGTCAGCCAACAACCCGTGCATGCCGATATTGTCGGGGTACGGCTGCAGATCGCTCCTGGCGATATCATCGAATGCAACGTACCGCCCTACGAGCCGGACTTTCGCATCGAGGTGGTGCGCCAGCTGCCTGGCTGAGTGCCAAGGTGGACAGTCGGGGGCTTAGCCGTTACCGGTTCAGACCGGACTATTGCCCTCGCCGCGCAGGTAGGCGAGCCAATACACACCCGCAACCAGCAACGTGCCGCCGAGGATATTGCCGAGGGTGACGGCGAGCAGGTTGCTGGCGATGCCGGACAGAGCCAGGCTATCCATTCCGCCCAGCGCCAGGCCGTATGGCAGGAAGAACCAGTTGGCGATGGAGTGTTCGAAACCGAGGGTAACGAAGGCGCTGATGGGAAATAGGATGGCGAGGATCTTGTCGGTGACGCTGTGCCCGCCCATCGCCAGCCAAACCGCCAGGCACACCAGGGTGTTGCTCAGCGCTCCGCGGGCAAAGGCTTCCAGCCAGGACAACGCGGATTTTCCGTGAGCGATCTGCAGTGCCGTGTCGCCCACCGCACCGTCGCCCATGCCGGCGGTATTGGCCCAGAGCACCAGCAATACGGTGCCCAGGCAGCCAACCACATTGCCCAGATAGACCAGGCACCAGTTGCGCAGTACCTCGCGCGTGCTGATCAGGCGGCTGGCCCAGGCCATCGCCAGTAGATTATTGCCAGTGAATAACTCCGCCCCGCCGACCACTACCAACACCAGACCGAGGCAGAAACCCAGCCCGCCGAGCAGGCGGGTAACGCCGAAGCCGAGGCTGCTTTCGGTGACTATCACGGTGAACAGCAACGCACCGAGGGAGATGAACGCGCCGGCGAGCACTGCCAGCACAAACAGCGTGAGCGTCTTCGCGCGCGCCTTGGCCACGCCCATATCCGCCACCCGCTGGGCAATCTGCCGTGGCTGGTAAGCGTCGTGAAACAGATGTTTATCAGCCATGGTGAATTACCTGCCATCAGATGCGCCGCCCCATGTCGCTGCGACTGAGGTTGCTGGGAGCCTGTCGTAGGTTGGCGCTGAGGAACGAAGCCCGCTGGGTTTCGTTCCTCAGCCTGCGCTGCACGGTCTACTAAGGCAAACGCTGATCCAGATAGCCCACCAATGCATCGAGACTATTCAACTGCTGGTAGTCAGCCTCGGGGATATTCACCGCAAAACGCCGGTGCAAGGCACTGAGAAAGCGCAGCCAATCCATCGAATCCAGATCGACCTCGTCGCGTAGCGGCCGATCACCGCGCAGGGTTTCGGCGTCGAGTTCAGGGGCAACCTGTTGCAGTTCTTCCACTACCTGCTGACGCAACTGCTGCTTATCCATGATGCCGCTCCTTAAAGGCTGTCCGGGGTTTGTAGTAGCCGGTGGACCTCGGCGAGAAAGCGCGCGCCGTAATGGCCATCGCTAACCCTATGGTCGGCGGCCAGGCTGGCGATCACCGTGGGAATGACGCACAGCTGCCCCGCCGTCACCCAGGGCCGTTCGAGGATGCGACCGAAACCGACCAAGGCCACCTGGGGCGGGTAGATCACGCCAATTACAGCGTCCACGCCCTGATCGCCAAGCTGGGTGACGGTGAGGCTGGCGTCGCTCAGCTCCGAGCTGCGCAGCGAACCACTGCGGGCGCGTTGCACCAGATCGCCGAGTTCGCTCATCAATTGGCTCAGCGGCTTGTCGGCGACATCGTGCAGCGCCGGTGCAATCAGCCCGCCCTGACGCAGGGCGATGGCCACGCCGAGGTGAATGCCGGCAGCCGGCTGAAAGGCCTCGTCGCGCCAGAAACCATTGAGTTGCGGATATTCGCGCAGCGCCAGAGCCACCGCCTTGAGTAGCAGCACACTGGGTAGCAAGCGTTGCTCGGGCGTGCTCTCGGCATTGCGCGCCTGCAGCCAGGCCATGGCATTGCCGAGAGCGATGGTCTCGCTCAGGTAGTAGTGCGGTATCTCGCGTTTCGAGCGACTCATGGCCGCGGCAATCGCCTGGCGCATCGCGGCGTGGCGGTCGGCGGGTGCTCTAGGCGCAGCAGGTGGTGCGGCGGCGGCTTCGACGTCTTCCAGGGTGACCACGCCATGGGGGCCACTGCCGGCCAGTGCGGCTGGGTCCAAACCCAGCTCCGCGGCACGCTTGCGCGCGGCTGGGGAAACCCGCGGCCTACTGCTCGGCGGTTCGGCGGGTTCAGCTTTTTTGCTTGTGGCCACTGGCGCGGGCTCGGTTTGCCGTGCAGCGACTACGGACATGGGCTTGCGCCTGACACTGGGGGCGCTTTCCCCGGCTTCCAGCAATGTGGCGATTGGCGTGCCCACCGGCACCTTGGCGCCAGGTTCGATCAGCAGCTCGAAGACTTCGCCGTCCTGCCAAGATTCCACATCCACTGCCGCCTTGGCCGTATCGACCACCGCGACCACCTGACCGCGCGTGATCTTGTCGCCCGGTTTGATCTGCCATTCCAGCAGAGTGCCCTCGTCCATGTCGGCGCCGAGGGATGGCAGCTTGAATTCGATCATTCACCCTTCCTCAATCAGCAATACCAGGCAGCGCCTGATCCATTGATCGCCAGCAAGCTGGCTCCTACAGATGCCCCATGCCGGTTAGCCACACAACGCATGGGCCGCCGCGACTATCGCCGGCACTTGCGGCAATGCCGCCTGCTCCAGATGTTTGGCGTAGGGTATCGGCACTTCGGCGCTGCACACCCGCGCCGGCGGTGCATCCAGTTCATAGAAGCCCTGCTCGACGATCCGCGCGATGATCTCGGCCGCCAGGCTGCCGCTGCGCCAGCCTTCGTCGACCACCAGGGCGCGCCGGGTCTTGCGCACCGAGGCGAGCAAGGAGGCATCGTCCAGTGGACGCAACACGCGCAGGTCGATGACCTCGGCGTCTATGCCCTCCCCGGCCAGTTGTTCGGCCGCCGCCAGGGCTTTGCCCAGGGTGCCGCCATAGGCGATCAGGGTCAGGTCGCGACCGGCGCGGCGCACCTTGGCCGAACAGATGTCCACTGTTTCAGCCTCGTTCAATTCGCCTTCGAGGTTGTAGAGCTGGGCATGTTCGAAGATCAGCACCGGGTCGGGGTCCTGCAGCGCGGGCCAGAGCATGCCGCGGGCGTCCTCCAGCGTGGCCGGGGCGAGAATCTTCAATCCGGGGATATGCGCAAACCAGCCTTCCAGACTATGGGAGTGCTGGGCCGCCAACTGCCGACCCGCACCGGTGGCCATGCGCAGCACCAGGGGCACGGAAAACTGGCCGCCGGACATATGCCGCAGGGTCGCTGCGGTGTTGATCAACGGGTCGAGGGCGAGCAGGCAGAAGTTCACCGTCATCACCTCGACGATCGGCCGCATGCCGCCCAGCGCCGCGCCGATTCCAGCACCGACGAAACCCAGTTCGGAGAGTGGCGCGTCGCGGATACGCTCGGCGCCTAACTCCTCGAGCAGGCCCTTGGACACCGCGTAGGTACCGCCGTAGCAGCCGACATCCTCGCCCATCAGAAACACCCGGGGATCACGCTGCATGGCTTCGCGCAATGCCTGACGCAATGCCTCGCGGTAGCTTATGCGGCCGCTCATGCTGCGCCCTCCGCGTTCGATGTGGCGGTATATACATCACGGCATAGCGTTTCCAGCGGCTCCAGGCTGCCGGCTTCGGCAAAGGCGACGGCGGCCTCGACCTCCGCGCAAACCGCGCTGTCGATGGCGAGAAACTGCGCCTCGTCCAGCAAGCCTTGCGCCTTCAATCGGGCGCTATAGTTGTGAATGGGGCCGCGTTCTTTCCACTTCTCGACTTCAGCCTTGTCGCGATACAACTCGGGATCGAACATCGAATGGGCACGGAAACGATAGGTCTGGAACTCCAGGAAGTACGGCCCCAGCCCTGCCCTCACCTGCGCCACCGCCTTGCGCGTGGCTTCATGTACCGCCACCACATCCATGCCGTCCACCGCCTCGGCGACCACCTTGTAGGCCGCCGCCTTGGCGCAAAGATCGGTCTGCGATTGCGAGCGACCCAGGGCGGTGCCCATGGCGTAAAGATTGTTCTCGCAGCAAAACAGCACCGGCAATTGCCACAGCGCCGCCAGGTTGATCGCCTCGTGAAAGGCGCCTTCGGCCATCGCCCCTTCGCCGAAGAAACACGCAGTGATCCGCGAACCGCCGAGCATGTGCTCGGCAAGGGCCAGGCCCACCGCCAACGGCAAGCCGGCGCTGACGATGGCATTACCGCCGAAAAATCGCGTTCTGGCGTCGAACAGGTGCATCGAGCCGCCGCGCCCGCGCGAGCAGCCTTCCTGCTTGCCGTACATTTCGGCCATGATCGTGGTCATGGGAACGCCCTGGATCAAGGCATGAGCATGCTCGCGGTAGGTGGCCAGCACCGCGTCGTCCGGCGCCAATGCGCGCAATGCGCCGACCGCCACCGCTTCCTCGCCGATATACAGATGCAGAAAGCCGCGGATCTTGCCCTCGCCGTACAGCTCGGCGGCGCGCTCCTCCATGCGGCGGATACGCAACATGTCGCGCAGCAGGCTCTGGGCGAATTCCCGCGGGTAAGGCAGCGCGGGCATGCTCATACAGGGTTCTCCAGGGTCGAGGTGTCGCCTTCCGGCAGGCCCAGTTCGCGGGCCTTGAGCAGACGGCGCATCAGCTTGCCGCTGCGGGTGCGCGGCAAGCTGGGCAGAAAGGCCAGTTCCTTGGGCGCCACGGCCGCCCCCAGGCGTTTGCGCGCATGGCCGAGCAGTTCTGTCTGCAACTGCGGGCTGGGGTCGAACCCGCCCTTCAGCGAAACGAACGCCTTGACCATCTCACCCAGCAACGCATCGGGAATGCCGATTACCGCGGCCTCGGCCACCGCCGGGTGCTCCATCAATGCGCTTTCCACTTCGAAGGGGCCGATCAGGTGCCCGGCGGACTTGATCACATCGTCGCTGCGACCGACGAACCAGTAATAGCCGTCGGCATCGCGCCAGGCCAGGTCGCCGCTCAGATACCAATCGCCGGCAAAACAGCGCTGGTAGCGCTCATCCTGCCCAAGATAGGCGCGGAACATCGCCGGCCAGGGCTGTTTCAGCGCCAGTTCGCCGACTTGCCCATCGTCCAGCAGGCTCAGGCTGGCGTCGTGACGTTCGACGATGGCGGCTTCGACGCCCGGCAGCGGTTTGCCCATGGAGCCGGGTTTGATCGCCATCGACAGGGTATTGGCGAGCATGATGCCGCCCGTCTCGGTCTGCCACCAATTGTCGTGGATCGGCAGGCCGAGCACCTCCTTGCCCCACCACACGGCCTCGGGATTGAGCGGCTCGCCAACGCTGGCGATAAAACGCAGATGGGGGAAATGGTGGCGGTGCGCCAGGTCCGCACCGGCCTTCATCAGCATGCGGATGGCCGTGGGGGCGGTGTACCAGACGTTGACCCGCTCCTGTTCGAGAATCTGATACCAACGCTCGGCATCGAACTCGCCGCTGTCGACCACGCTGGTCACCCCCAGCAGCAAGGGCGCGAGAATGCCATATGAGGTGCCGGTGACCCAGCCCGGATCGGCGCTGCACCAGTAGATATCATTCGGATGCAGGTCGAGGGCGTACTTGCCGGTAACCAGATGAGTCAGCGCCGCCCCGTGTACATGCAACGCACCCTTGGGCGCGCCTGTGGTGCCGCTGGTGAAATGCAACAGCGCCGGGCTGTCGGGCGTCGTCTGGGCTATCTGGAAGGTTTCCGCGGCGTCCGCCATTAACTGATTCAGGTTATGCGTACCCTCGAAAGAAGGCTCGGCGTCGTCGTTCTCGGCATACACCAATACATGTTTGAGCGTCGGTAAACGCTCGCGGATCGCCACCACCTTGCGCTGGTAAAGGCTTTCGCTGGTCAGCAACACCGCGCCCTCGCCCAGGCGCAGCCGGGTTTCTATCGGCTCGGGCCCGAAGGCGGAGAATAGCGGCGATACCACACAGCCGTTCTTCAAGCTGCCGAGCATGCCCAGGTACAGTTCCAGGCCGCGTCCGCAGAGCAGGAATACCCGTTCGCCAGGGCCGACACCGAGGCCCTTCAGCAGATTGGCGAAGCGGTTGCTCAGCTCGCTCAACTGGCCATAGTCGATATCCCTGCGTCCGCCGTTACGTTGCAGGATGCGCAGCGCCACATGCCATCGATGTTCGCCCAAGGCATGCCGATCCACGGCTTCGAAGGCCAGATTCAACCCGCCATCGGGCAGACCACTCAGTCCCGCCGCTTCCGTGCGCCAGGAAAATTCCTCGCGCGCCGCGGGGCTGTCCGACCAGTTCGGCTCGACGGGCCAGTCACTGGGCGATTTTTCGATGATCTCCGAACGCCTGATTGGGCTTCTCATACTGGGCTCCTTTCATGCATTGCCCGCTCAACAAAGCCGGTAATGCGCTTCGCCGGATGGTGGGCTGCTGTTACCCAAGAGTCGTAAATAGCGGTCGTAGCGGTAGGTCGGGCCGTCCTGGCAGACATAACTGGTGCCCAGGTAGCAATGGCCACAAATACCGTCGGCGCAGTGCATGCGTCGCTCCAGGGAAAGCCATATCTTGCTCGGCGCAATGCCGCGCTGCACGCAGGCCTCGGCGCTCGCCAGCATCAGCGGTTCCGGACCGCAACACAGCAACGCATCCGGTGCCTGCGCGGCGAATACCTCATCGAAATGCTTGAGCGGTGTGCCCTGGCGTTGTCCGGGCGAGGCCTGGTCGTAGGTTTCGATAAAGTGCAGGGCCTGCCGCCAGCGCTCGCGCTCGCGTCCCAGCACCTGGGCTGCGGTATGTCGCGCACCATAAATCACGCTCAACTGCGCCGGCAGCTTGTGCCGGGAGGCTTCATCGATGACCCCGGCCAGTGGCGCCAGACCGCAACCACCGGCCACCAGCAGTATCCGATTGCTGCGAAAGAACAGCGGCCAACCCCGACCAAAGGGGCCGCGATAACCCAGCACCGCGCCGTCTGGTCGCTCGAACAGCGCGTCGGTAAGTCGCCCCATGCGCCGAACCAGCGCACTGAAACGACCATCCGCGGTTGGCGGGGTGATATAGGTGAAGGGCGCCTCGCCGATACCAGGCAGGCTGAGCATAAAGAACTGCCCGGGGATCACGCTGTGGTCGCTGGGCCGCAACTGTTCGATGCGCAGATTGAAGTGGCGTGCGTCTTCGCCGTCGGCGTAATGATCGAGCAACAACAGGCGGCGTGGGGTCGAGTCGATCATGATTGCGTCACTCGTTGCATGACCCCATGCACACCGATGCCGCCGGGGCAGACGCGGTCGCAGCGGCCACAGCCGACGCAACCGTAGTGCTCGAAACGGACCTTGAAGCCGTCACCGAACTTGTGCGACCAGAAGCGTTGCACCCTTTGCCCCGCGACCGCGCTGGGATTGTGCCCGCTGGCCTCTTGCTGAAAGCCCTGATACAGACAGGAATCCCATACCCGTTCGCGCTGTATCCCATCCTTCGAGGGCTGATCCAGCGGGGCGAAACAGGAACAGGTCGGGCATACCGACGTACAACCCGAGCAGCCCAGGCAACGCAGGCCCAGGGCATCCCAGGTATCGCTGCCGATTTCCCCTGCGTTGAGCTTTGCGATGCCCGCGACTATCTCGCCCTGCTCACCTTGTTCGCGCGCCACCGTTACTCGGTTGACCGCCCGTTCGGCCTGCCAGTCGTCAGGTGCCCTGGGCAAGTTGAAACCGGACAAAGCATCGTGGCCGGCTTCGCTGGCGACCAGTAATAGCCAACCGGCATGGCTATCATCGCGTGGCAGCAGAATCAGGTCGGCGGTTTGCTCGTCAACTGCCGGGCCGCTACCCAGCACGCTGCAAAAACCGCCGTTGCAGCTATGCAGGCAGTCGACCCCGATCAGCAGCGTGGCCTGGCGTCGCGCCTGATAGTGCGGGTCCTCGGCGAAGAAACGATCCTGATAAGCCACCGCCTGCAGGTCGCAGGCGTGCAGGCCGAACAGCACCTGCGGCTGTACCTGTGGCAGCGCTGAGTAAAACTGGCCGCCGTCGAAGCGAAATAGCAGCTCGCGCTCGGCGAAGAAAAAACTCTTGGCGGAAAACGGCGGTGGTTCGGAGGCAGGCGCAAAAGCCTCGAGATCCTGGCTGCTGACCAACTGCCAGTGCTGGCCACCCTGCCCGTCCGGGCGTGCTTCATAGACGCGACGCTCGCGCGCCAGATGGGCACGCAAGTCCTGCGGGCGCAACAGGCTATAGGCTTGCATGGCGATCCACCTCGCGTGTGCCAGCCCGCGGATTGGGCGCCTGGCCGGGTAGCAGCGCTTCGACCGCGACCGCGCAGGCCTTGAGTTCGGGCATTTTGCTGATCGGGTCCTGGGCATTGTTGGTCAAGCGGTTACAGGGCGCCTCGCTGAAGTGATAGGGCATGCCCAGGGTGCCTCTGGGCAGGTCGTCGCTGAGCTGCACGCGGGTCTCCAGAAAGCCGCGACGCGAACGCACGCGCACGCCCTGATGCTGGCTCAGGCCGAGTTGCGCGGCGTCAGCAGGGTTGATGAACAGCAAACCCGCAGGTGTTTCGCGTTCGAGCAGCGGCGATTTGCGGGTCATCGAGCCGCAACCGTAGTGAAAATGCAGGCGATGGGTGGTGAAGGCGAATGGGTATTCGGCGTCCGGCAACTCGTCGACATCGACCTGGGATACGGCGAAAAAGCGCCCACGGCCGAGGGGGAAACGCTGCTGGTGAAGAACCGGCGTGCCCTGCGGGTGCTCGCTGTCGCAGGGCCATTGCAGGCCATGATGGGCGTCCAGCGCCGGGTAACTCATGGCGGAAAAGATCGGCGTCAGCGCCGCCATCTCGTCGAATACCGCCTCGCTATCGCGCCACTGCATGCCCGCATAGCCCATGCGCGCCGCCAGTTCGCCGAGGATCTGCCAGTCGCCACGGGCCAGCCCCGGCGGCGCTATGGCCTGGCGAATGCGTTGCACGCGACGCTCGCAATTGGTGAAGGTGCCGTCCTTCTCAGCGAACGAAGCGGCCGGCAGCAGCACATCGGCGCGTTTGGCGGTTTCGGTCAGGCTCAGTTCCACCACCACCAGGCAATCCAGGGCGGCAAAGGATCGCGCCACCTGATTCTGGTCCGGGTCGGTCACCAGCGGGTCTTCGCCCATGATCATCAACGCGCGTAGCTCACCCTGCTGCGCCGCATGCATCATGCCCAGGGAGGTGAGCCCCGGCGCTTGCGCCGGTTCACAGCCCCAGGCCGCGGCGAACTTGGCCTGCAGCGCCGGGTCGGCGACCTCCTGATAGCCGGGGTAGACGTTGGGCAAGCAGCCCATATCGCAGGCGCCCTGCACATTGTTCTGCCCGCGCAACGGGTTGATGCCGGTGCCGGGGCGGCCGATCTGGCCGCAGGCCAGGGCCAGGTTGGACACCGCGATCACATTGTTGGTACCGCTCTGGAACTGGGTGATGCCCATGCCATAGGCGATGAACGCTGCCTTGGCGTGGCTGTACAGGTAGGCCAGTTTTTCCAGGTCGGCGACGGCAATGCCGGTCATGGCGCTGCTCTGTGCCAGCGAAAGCCCGGCCAGGTGCCGGCGTAGCGGCTCGATATCCTCACAGCGCTCGGCGATGAATTCGCGGTTCTCCCAGCCGTTGTCGAGGATGATCCGCAGCAGGCCATTGAGCAGCGCGATATTGCTGCCCAGGCGCAACTGCAGATGGATATCGGCCAGCCGGGCCAGGCGCGTCTTGCGCGGGTCGATCACCACCAGCGTGGCGCCCCGGGCCTGGGCGCGCAGCATACGGGCGCCGATCATCGCGTGGTTTTCGGTGACATCGGCGCCTATCACCAGGATCAAGTCGGCCTGGTCGATATCGGCGATGCTATTGGTCATCGCCCCCGAGCCCAGGGTGCGTGACAGCCCGGCCACCGAGGGGCTGTGACAGATGCGCGCGCAGTGGTCGATATTGTTGCTGCCCAGCACTGCTCGGGCGAATTTCTGTGCGGCGTAGTTATCTTCGTTAGTGGCGCGGGCACAACTGATCACCCCCACCGCACTCGGCCCGCCCTCATCCAGGGCGGTTTGAAAGGCCTCGGCGACGCGCGCCAATGCCTCGTCCCAACTCGTCGGACGAAAGCGTCCGTGTTCTTTGATCAGCGGTTGGGTAATACGCTCGGCCGGTGCGATGGCATAGCTGGTGGCCCAGCCCTTGGCGCACAGCTGCCCCTGGCTGACTGGATGGCCGGGTTGCGGCTCGACGCCAATGACCTGCCCGTCCTCGACGCGCAGCCCCAAACCGCAGCCGACCCCGCAGAATGTGCAAATGCTCGGTATGACGCGCATCACCACTCTCCCGATCCCGCTCTGACCGATTTGTCTTCAGGCTAGGCCGCGGTCGATGCAACGAGTTTGATCAGGATCAACGAATCGGAGACTTGCACTCAGTGCTGTTTGATCGAGATCAAAGTAGCGCTGCAAAGCCGCTCGCAGACTATTTCTGTCCAATCCCGGACATTCCCTATGGAGGGGACGATTATGTCTAGCACTGCAAAAGAACTGCCGGTGAAAAGCGATGAGGCAAGCAATAAGAGCCCAAGCCTGGCAGAGCCCCGCCACCTTTTCGAGAACCTGCGGCGCCAGGTCGATCATTTGTTCGATGATGTCAGCCGTGGTTCGTTGCACCTGCCGTTCGGCCGCCGCGCATTCGAGGTCGAGCCTTTCTGGCGGCGCGAGTTGATCGGTCAGGGCATGCCCGCCGTGGATATCGCGGAAAAGGAAAAGAGCTTCGAAATCACTGCCGAACTACCCGGCATGGATGAGAAGGACATCGAGATCAAGCTGTCCAACGGCAACTTGATCATCAAGGGTGAGAAGAACGAAGAAACCGAGGAGAAGAAGAAAGGCTATTACCTTTCGGAACGCCATTACGGCAGCTTCGAGCGCATTTTCAACCTGCCCAAAGGCGTTGATAGCGAGCAGATCAGCGCTCAATACAAAAAAGGTTTGCTGACCATCAACCTGCCGAAAAAGCCCGAGGCCATCAAACCGGAGAAAGTCATCCCGGTGAAAGGCAGTTAAGCCACGGCAATTGTTCCAAGCCCCTGTGCCCATCGACGGGGGCTTTTCTTGGGGCGATGTCCTGGTTGGGTGTTGCATTGAGTGGTTGCTGTGGGCGCGGATTTATTCGCAAAGTCTTAGAAACCTCGACAACATTTTGCGGCTAACGCGCAGCGCCGCCCAGCGCCCAGGTAGGTTGACGCTGAGCGTAGCGAAGCCCAACCGCACTAAAACGTTAGAGTTTGATTGCCAGGATGCTGCACGGCGCCTGATAGAGCATATGCTCGGTAGTGCTGCCGACCAGCTTATCCAAACCCTTGCGCTGCACCCTGCCCATCACCAGTACATCGACCTGATTGCTCGCGGCAAACTCGGCGATCGTATGAATGGGCGAGCCCATGAGGAAATGCCTGCGCTCCGCCGGTACGCCATAGCGCTCCGCCAAGGCGGTAAAAGAGGCTGTCTGCACCTGGCGCAACTCATCGATCATATCCACGCAAACTGCCGTGGCGGTGCCTGCCTCAGCGAGGAAGGTCGGCGACAGATCGCAGGTGTGCAGCAGATGCAGTTCGGCGTCACATTGCAGGGCCAGGCCATTGGCCGCTTCGATGATGCGCTCGTTCAGGTCCTTGCCCTCCTGCGCCATGGGCGCCGGATCGACAGTGGCGACCACCTTGCGCGGCAATGGATTGCCACTGACGCCGACCAGATGCACGGGAGCCGAGCATTCTCGCAGCAGGTGCCAGTCCAGCGGTGTGACAAAGGCGCGCTTGAGCGCAGGCTCGTGCTGCAGGTCCTTGATCAGTAGGTCGACCGGCATTTCTGTCACATGCACGAGAATTTCCTTGAGCGGCTGGTCGGTCCAGAACACCTCGCTGGTAACTTCCAGGCCTTTGCCGCGCAACAGGCCGACTTCGTCCTTGAGCCAGTCGCTGCGCTCTTGCATATAGGCGTCGCGGGTCTGCTGCTGAATGCTTTTGTCCAACAACGGCAAGGTCGCGAACGGCTCGACCAGGGCCAGGATATGCAACGCCGCCCCCGAGGCCTGCGCCAGGGCGGCGGCGCGCTGCAGTGCGGGCGAGTGACGCATCTGCGGGTCGGCGATCAGCAACAGGCGCTTGTATTGGCTCATGGCAATGCCTCCTTGAAGTGATGGATGCGCCGCTTATCGACGCCCAACGATGCGGCCTCCTTTGACCAATGCTTGCGGATAAGCCGTACAGTGTTCGCAGCATGCGCCGCGGTGGGAGTAGCCGCGTTGATATGCATCAAAACGACAGTTCATCGGCACCTGTTTGATCGCCATGTAACGCGCTGAAGCAGCGCTGGATGAGGTTGATGTACTCTCCAAGGCTGATTACCAGCGCCAACAGGACTCCCTTCATGATCGCAGCGCCGCCCTTACTCTTCGCCCTCAACGGCAGCCAGGCCTATGCCGCTCGCGTCGCCCGGCATCTCGGCTGCTCATTGGCCACACATGAGGAGCGCCTGTACGAGGACGGCGAGCATAAAAGCTGGCCGTTGCAGGCGGTCAACGGTCGTCAGGTGGTGGTGTTCCATTCGCTGTACGGCGATAGCCAACAAAGCGGCAACGACAAGCTCTGCCATCTGCTGTTTTTCTGCGGCGCGCTGAAGGATGCCGGCGCCCGCCGCGTGCAGGTGGTGGCGCCCTACCTCTGCTATGGCCGCAAGGAGCGGCGCACCCAGCCCCAGGACCCGATCATCAGCCGCTATGTCGCGGCCATGTTCGAGGCTTGCAGGGTCGACCGCTTGCTGACATTGGAAGTGCACAACGATGCGGCGTTCGATAACGCCTTTCGCATCCCCAGCCAGAATCTGCAGGGCACCGAGTTGTTCGCCGATCACTTCTCTGCGCGGGTGGGGGATGGCGATGTCGTCGCCGTCTCCCCCGACACCGGCGGTATCAAGCGCGCCGAACAGTTCCGCCATGCCCTGCAACAACGCCTCGGCCGGCCGGTGGCGAGCGCCTATATGGCCAAACACAGACGCGACGACATAGTCACCGATTCGTTGTTGATCGGCGATGTTCAGGGCAAGACGGCAATTATCATCGATGACTTGATCAGCACCGGCAGCACCCTGTTGCGCGCCGCCCAGGCCTGTCACGCCGCCGGAGCCACGCGGATTCTCGCCGGCGCGGTGCATGGCCTGTTCACCGCCGGCAGCGAACTGCTCGACAGCCCATTGCTGGAATCGATAGTGGTGTTCGACAGCGTGCCGCCGTTTCGCCTGGCGCCGGAGCTGGCCGCGCAACGCCTGCAGATACTCGATTCAAGCGCTGCCGTGGCCGCGCTATTGGCCGAGGAATATGGGCTGGATCGATAGATTCTGTAGCCCGGATGCAATCCGGGGCATCGCTGGTGATTGCACGGGCCATCCCGAATGGCGCCAAGGCTTATCCGGGCTACCGGGGCAGCTGATCGTTCCCACGTGGACGGTTCGACGCCTCGATGTGGCAACGATCAAAGTCACCCAATGGTAGCCCGGGTTGAGCGAAGCGATACCCGGATATCGGCGCCCTGGGTATCGCTGCGCTCAACCCAGGCTACGTGCTTACGGGCTACGAAGAGTGCTTTGGTAGGGTGGACATAGCGAAGCTTTGTCCACCACGGGCGACCCAATGCGGACAAGCCTTCGGCATGTCCGCCCTAGGATCTCGCAGGCGATAAACACTGGGATGGGAAGCTCGGCTTATGGCGCCGTTTCAACCTGCAACAGCACCCGGCCACGGCTCGGGCAGGTTTCCATATAGCGGTGCGCGGCGACCACGTCGTCGAAGCTGAATACGCTGTCGATCAGCGGCAACAACAGGCCGTCGGCGGTCAATTGGTTGATGCCTTGCAGCGCCTTGGCCACCGCGGCGGCATCCTGGGGAATGCCCAACTCTTCCTTGCCGGTGAAGTTGCCAATGCAATGGACGAAGAACTGGATGTTCTTCTGAAACGCCGCACAGGCCGGGAATGGTGTTTCGTTGCCACCCTGCAGGTCGAACAAAATCAAACGTCCGCGCGGCGCCAGGGCATCGCCGAGCAGGCACATCTGCGGGCCGCCGAGGGCGTCCATCACCACGTCCACTCCTCGCCCATCGGTGAGTTTGCCGACGCGGCTGACCAGGTCCTGTTCCTCGGTGAGGATGACCTGATCGGCACCCAACTGCTTGAGAAAATCGCTGTCTTCGCCATGTTCGGTGGCGGCTATCACATGGGCGCCCAGGGCTTTGCCCATCTGCACGATGTAAGGGCCCCAACAACGGCTGGCGGCCGTGACCAGCACGGTTTCGCCAGGCTGCAGGCGTGCCAGTTCGACGAAGCCGAACCAGCCGACCATCGAGGGTAGAAAATGCACGCTGGCTTGCTGCGGCGTCAGGTTGTCGGCGTAACGGGTCAGCGAGCGACGCGGCAGCACCACCTGTTCGGCATAAGCCGGGTAGCGATTGGCGGTATGTCCGGGAAAGCTGGCGACCCTGTCGCCGACTGCGAGATCGGTAACCCCGTCGCCAACCGCCAGCACAGTGCCGGCCAGTTCATGGCCAAGGCCTGCGGGCAGTTGTGCCGGCGTATTGCCCAGGTTTTGCCGCCAGAGTACGTCGTACCAGCTGACACCAATGGCTTCCACGCCTATCAGTACTTCTCCAGCTGCGGGCGTTGGGCTCGGACGATCCTCGATCTTGAGAACGTCGGCCTCGCCGAACTGATGAAAACGGATGATGCGGGACATAACGAACCTCG
>CAMPJN010000010.1 GCA_946886875.1 uncultured Pseudomonas sp. | reverse complement strand
GACGGCCTGCGCGCCGCCGACTGGGCCGCGCTGTTCTGCCGCAGCACCCGCGGCGTGGCGCTCAAGCATGGCCAGCGCGCCAGCTTTATGAGCAAGCCCTACCTGAACGCGCCGGGCAGTGGCATGCATGTGCATGTCAGCCTGTATGACGCCGCCGGCAATAACCTGCTGGCCGCCGACGAGCAACGGCCGCTGCGCCACGCCGTGGCCGGCTGCCTGGAGTTGCTGCCGCACTGCATGCCGATCTTCGCCGCCAACCACAACGCCTTCCGCCGCTACGGTGCCATGGTCAACGCCGCCAGCCGCGCCAGTTGGGGCTTCGAGGACCGCGACGCCTGTATCCGCATCCCCGAATCGGACTCCCGCAATCTGCGCATCGAACACCGCCTGGCCGGTGCCGACGCCAATCCCTACCTGGTCCTGGCGGCGATCCTCAGCGGCATGGAACACGGCCTGGACGCCCAGCGCGAACCGATCGCCCCGCTCAACCAGGACCGCCAAAGCGGCATCGACTTCCCCCAGGACATGCTTAGCGCGGTGGTTGCGATGCAGGATCACCCGGCGGTGCGCGAACGCCTGGGCAGCGAGTTTGTGATGGTCTATTGCGAGAACAAGCGCCAGGATCATCTGGCCTTTATCAACGAGGTCAGCGCGCGGGAATACCGCTGGTTTCTTTAACCAGTGAACCAGCGGTTCACGCCCACCCTGGCGCAAACCTCAACCGGAAGCGTCAGATAATTCCAATAGTAGAAATAGTTAACTGACAGATATGGTGATTCTTCCCAAGATTGGCGATTGAGATACTTACCTCAACGCCGGAAACGGCAACTACCTTGAGGAAAGTCATCATGAAAACCATTTTTAACAAGCGCCACCTGACTCACACCCTGGCACTGCTCGCAGCCATCGCCGCCGGTCAACTGCAGGCGGGCCAAGACCTACTGCTGGCAGAGAATGGCAGCGAACGCGTGCAGCAACAAGCCCGCGAACAGCGACCCACCGCCACGCCAGAACTCGCCGAAAATGGCAGCGAACGCAGCCTCGAGCACCAGCGGCAATTACGTAGCAAGCAGGCCCTGCAAGTTGTTGAAGGCGGTGCCGAACGCAGTCAGGCTCTGCGGCGCGCTTGACAACCAATCGCCACAAACCAACCTCGGCAGCATCTTTGCCGCGCACTTAACCAAGTGCGCGGCATTTTTTGCTCTTGGTTAACTCAGCGCCGGATGCTCGCGCAGGCGAGCCACGGCGAAGTCGACGAAGCTGCGCACCCGGGCGGCGGCCTTGCGGCCCTCGCGGTAAACGATATGCACCGGCAGCGCCGCTGGCTCGAAGTCGCGCAATACAGGGCGCAAGCGGCCCTGTTCGAACAACTCGTGCACCTGATAACTCATGCAGCGGATCAACCCGGCGTCGCGGCAGGCGGCGGCAATCGCCGCCTGGTTGGTGGCGCAGCTCAGGCGCGGGCGGAAGGCAAGCGTGAGCAGGCCGTTCTGTTGCTGGAAACGCCACTCGGGCAGGCGCGCGTCGGCGCTGGAATGCACCAGGTGGTGGCGGGCGAGATCCGCCGGCTGCTCGGGAACGCCGTGCTCAGCCAGATAGGCCGGGCTGGCGCAGATCACCCGGCGAATAATGCCAACCTTGAGGGCGAACAAGGACGAGTCGGGCAGGTTGCCGACATGCACGGCGACATCCACGCCCTCCTCATGCAGATTGGGCAGGCGATCGAGGTAAGCGGCGAATATCTGCACGTCGGGATAGGCGTTCAGGTAGTCGAGCAAAATCGGCGTCAGCAGTTGCTGGCCGAACAGCAGCGGCATGGCCAGCTTGAGCTGACCGCGCGGTTGGGCATGCAGACCGCTGGCCGACGCCTCGGCTTCATCGACCTCCAGCAGAATCCGTCGGCAGTCGTTGGCGAAGCGCTCGCCGGCGGCGGTCAGGGTCACGCCACGGGTGCTGCGTTCGAGCAAGGCCACTCCAAGGCGCTGTTCCAGCGCGGCGATGGCGCGGGTCACGGTCGGTGCGGAGAGCTGCAGGCGGCGCGCCGCGGCTGCCAGGCTCAGATCGGCGGCCACCGCCTGAAACACGCGCATTTCGTGGTGGCGGTCCACGGCCTCAGGCCCTACGTGAGGGATTGAGCGCCAGATCCTGGCCCAGACGCTCGGCGCAGAAATCGACGAAGGTGCGCACCTTGGCCGGCACCTTGCGCCCGCCCTGGTAAACCACATGGATCGGCAGCGGCGGCAGCTCGAACTGTTCCAGCACTATCTCCAACTCGCCGGCCGCCACCTTGCCCGCCACCTGATAAGACAGCACCCGGGTCAGCCCCCAGCCAAGGCAGGCGGCATTGATCGCCGCCTGGTTGGCGGTGACCACCAGACGCGGCTCAGGGCGCACGTTTAACCAACCTTCGGGGCCGGCGAAGCGCCAATCGCTGACCAGGCTGCTGCTAGCCGCCTCGACCACCCGGGCCTGGAGCAACTCATGCGGGTGCTGCGGCCGGCCGTGCTGGTTGAGGTAGGCCGGCGAGGCGCAGACCACTAGGCGCACTTCGCCGACTTTGACGCTGTGCAGGCCGCTATCGGGCAGGTTGCCGATGCGCACGGCGACATCTATGCCCTCGTCGACCATGCTCACCACCCGGTCCACCAGCAGCGCCTTGATGCTCACTGCCGGGTGCTGCTCGAGGTAATCGACCAGCACCGGGGTGACGAAGAGTTCGCCGAACAGCACCGGCGCGGACAGGGTCAGCTGGCCGCGGGCGATGGCATGGCTGCCGGCGGCGGATTCTTCGGCTTCCTCCAGTTCGGCGAGGATGCGTCGGCAATCGTCCAGATAGCGCTGGCCGGCCTCGGTGATGTGCAGGCTGCGTGTGGTGCGCGCCAGCAGCAGGGTACCGATGCGTTCTTCCAGGGCGGCGACGGCGCGGGTCACGCTGGGCGGCGACATGCTCAGGCGGCGCGCGGCGGCGGCGAAGCCCTGCTCCTCGGCGACGGCGAGAAACACCTGCATTTCCTGGAATCTGTCCATCGAACGGCTCCTGTGCATGTGCCGCGAGTGTGCGCGATTAATTCCATTTTCTGCAACAGAGCCTTGCTAGAAGCGGCCGTTCTTCTCTGATTCGTAGAGACCTAGAGTGGCACCACGTCGAACGCACCCGGTTACGACGACAGCCAATACAGTCCCCAAGGAATCTCCCCATGAACCTGAAAAATACCCTGACCGCCAGCACCCTCGCCGTCGCCCTGGCCTTCGGTGCCGGCGCGTTACTCAGCGCAACCAGCAGCTATGCCTTCGACGAAAGCTCCACCGCCGCGGTCAACCTCAATGCCGAAGCGGTGATCCTCAATGGCTACGACAGCGTGGCCTATTTCACCAAGGGCATGCCGACCCAGGGCGACAAGCGTTTCGCCGTCAAACACGATGGAGCGACCTACTATTTCGCCTCCGCAGAGAACAAGCAGCTGTTCCAGGCCAACCCGGCCATGTATGCGCCGCAATACGGCGGTTACTGCGCCATGGGCGCGGCCATGGGCAAGAAGTTCGACGTCGACCCGACTCAGTTCAAGGTAGTCGACAACAAGCTGTACCTGAACCTCAACGCCGACGTGTTCAAGATGTGGTCCGAAGACGTGCCGGGCAATTTGCAGAAGGCCGAAGCCAACTGGCCGGCAATCAAGGACAAGGCCGCCAACACCCTGTAAGCCGCAGAGGCCCGGCACCCGCTAAGGGTGTCGAGGCGTTCGCCAAGATACGCGCCGCACCTTTATTGCAGCGGATGAAACAAAGGATTGCCATTTGTGGTGATTCTGCAGATTCCCGCTTTAGAAGACTATGACTCCCATCAGCGCGAGTCACCGGGCATCCCGCCAAACGCGCTGCTGACCCATTCCATCCGATCTGGAGCCTCACCATGTCGCAGAACCCCATCAAACTGTTCCGCCACCCGCTGTCTGGCCACGCTCATCGCGTCGAGCTGATGCTTTCGCTGCTCGGCTTGCCGACCGAACTGGTGTTCGTCGACCTGGCCGCGGGCGCGCACAAACAGCCCGAATTTCTCGCCATCAACCCCTTCGGCCAGGTGCCGGTGATCGACGATAACGGCAGCGTACTCAGCGATTCCAACGCCATCCTGGTGTACCTGGCGCAGAAGTATGGCAACGGCAAATGGCTGCCGAGCGATCCGCTTGGCGCCGCCAAGGTGCAGCGCTGGCTATCGGTCGCCGCCGGGCAGATCGCCTCTGGCCCGGCCAGAGCACGGCTGATCACGGTCTTCGGTGCGCCTTACAACGCCGAGGAAACCATCGCCAACTCCCATGCGCTGCTGCGGGTGGTCGAGCAGGAACTGGCCAACAGTGCCTTCCTCGCCGGCGGCCAGCCGACCCTCGCCGACGTCGCCGGCTATAGCTATATCGCCCATGCGCCGGAAGGCAATGTGTCCCTGGCCGATTACCCGAATGTGCGCGCCTGGCTGACCCGTATCGAGGCCCTGCCCGGCTTCGTGCCGATGCGCCGCACCGCCATCGGCCTGCAAAGCGCCTGAGCCTCACGCCGGATTGCCCAGTGCAATCCGGTTTCTGTAACGACGCGGAGCTCTCGCCATGAACCCTGTCGATCCCCCTGTATCGCCCTGGCATGCCGGCGAGAAGCAACTGCAGCAACGCGTCGGCGTGGCCGAGCGGATGGAGGCGTTCGGCCGCAAGGTAATCCGCGACCAGATGCCCGAGCAGCACCGCGACTTCTACCGCCAGTTGCCGTTCATGTTGTTCGCCGCGGTGGATGCCAAGGGGCGGCCCTGGGCCAGCATTATCGAAGGCGTACCGGGCTTCGCCCATTCGCCCGAACCCCGTCTGTTGCAGCTGGATAGCCGACCCCAGGTCGGCGATCCGGCCGCCGCAGCGTTATCCGCAGGCGCGGCTATCGGCCTGCTCGGCATCGAGCTGCACACGCGCCGACGCAATCGTTTGAATGGCCATATCCGCCAGATCGATGAGCGCGGGCTGAGCGTCGCCGTCGAACAAGCCTTCGGCAATTGCCCGCAATATATCCAGCTGCGTCAGTTCGAATTCAGCCGCAGCGCAGCGCCAGCTTCGTCGCCCCCTGCCGAGCACTCGAATGGACTGGACGATGCCGCACGCGCACTGATCGCTGGCTCCGATACCTGCTTCGTCGCCAGCTATATCGAACACCCGGACGGCAGCCGCTCGGTGGATGTCTCCCATCGCGGCGGCCAGGCCGGCTTCGTGCGGGTCGAGGGCGATTGCCTGACCCTGCCGGATTTCGCCGGCAACCTGCACTTCAACACTCTCGGCAACCTGCTGCTCAATCCGCGCGCCGGTTTGCTGTTTATCGATTTCGCCAGCGGCGAGTTGCTGCAACTGTCCGGCCGTACCGAGCTGATTCTCGACGGCCCCGAGATCGCCACCTTCCAAGGCGCCGAACGGCTCTGGCAGCTGCAGGTCGAGCGCCTGGTACGCCGCCCGGCGGCACTGACTCTGCGCTGGCAATTCCAGAGCTATTCGCCGAACAGCCTGCTCACCGGCACCTGGGCCGAGGCAGCCGCGCGCAAGGCCGCCGAGGCGCTGCGCGAACACTGGCGACCACTGCGGGTGACACGCCTGGTCGAGGAAAGCGCCAACATCCGTTCGTTCTACCTAGAACCGGCCGATGGCGCCGGTCTGCCGTTGTTTCAGGCCGGTCAGCATCTGCCGCTACGCCTGCACATTGGCGGGCAGACGCTGATCCGGACCTACAGTTTGAGCAGCGCGCCCTCCGATGGCTTTCTGCGTATCAGCGTCAAACGCGAGGGCCTGGCCTCGACCTATCTGCACGAACAGATCGGCGTCGGCAGCCTGCTCGAAGCCCGCGCGCCACAGGGCCGCTTCACCCTGGATGGCGAGCAGCGCCGGCCGCTGGTGCTGCTGGCCGCCGGGGTCGGCGTGACCCCGTTGCTGGCGATGCTGCGCGAGACCCTTTATCAGAACCAGCGCCTGCGCCGCGCGCGCCGGGTCTGGTTTATCCAAAGTGCGCGCACCCTGGCCGAACTGGCGTTCAGCAAGGAACTGGTCGAGCTGCGGCAACGCGGCGGCGAGCCGATCCACGCGCTGCGTCTGCTTAGCCAGCCCGAAGCCGAGGCACGGGAAGGCGAAGACTTCGAGCTGAGCGGGCGCATCGATATCGCGCTGCTCAAGACCTTGCTGCCCTTCGACGATTTCGACTTCTACCTGTGCGGGCCGAGCGGTTTCACCCAATCGCTCTACGACGACCTGCGCGCGCTCAATATCGACGACGAACGCATTCACGCCGAGACGTTCGGCCCTTCCAGCCTGCGTCGCCAGCCGGACCAGGGCAGCCACAAGTTGGAGCAAGCACCCGCGGCAACCGGCCCGGTACCGGTGCTGTTCCAGCGTTCGGCCAAGGAGGCGCGCTGGACGCCGGACAGCGGCAGTCTGCTGCAACTGGCCGAAAGTCGCGGCCTGACGCCCGAGTTCAGCTGCCGGGGCGGCTCTTGCGGCACCTGTGCGACGCGCCTGCTCAGCGGCCAGGTGCATTACCCCATACCACCCGCCGAATCGCCCGCCGCCGAAACCGTGCTGATTTGCTGCGCGGTGCCGGCCACAAGCAACGCCGGCCAACAGCCGCTGGTGCTCGACCTTTAAACGACAGCTCGGGAGTCCCTAATGAGCCAACCACAGACCCGCCCACCTCTACCACCCTTCAGCCGTGAAACCGCCATGCAGAAAGTGCGCATGGCCGAGGATGGCTGGAACAGCCGCGATCCAGAGCGCGTGACCCTGGCCTATAGCGAGGACAGCCGCTGGCGCAACCGCAACGAGTTTCCAGTCGGCCGCGAGCAGATTCGCGCCTTTCTCGCCGGCAAGTGGCAGCGCGAGCAGGAGTACCGCCTGATCAAGGAACTCTGGGCCTTCAGCGACAACCGCATCGCCGTGCGCTTCGCCTACGAATGGCACGACGCCGATGGCCAGTGGTGGCGCTCCTACGGCAATGAAAACTGGGAGTTCGATGAGCAGGGCCTGATGCGCGTGCGCCATGCCAGCATCAACGACCTGGCGATCAACCCAGAGCAGCGGCTATTTCACTGGCCCCAGGGCCGACGCCCGGACGCGCACCCTGGGCTGAGCGAACTGGGGCTGTAAATTCCGGCCGGTGGCCGGCGCTGCTACCCCAATGGCGGTGACTAGCCTTTTGATTCACCATTGCAGCGGATGGCATCATCCTCAGGTTCGCATGCCCTGCTAATAACTGGCGGCCCCCGACCGCAGGGCCATCGCCTTTATCCACCGGTTGACGAGGCCCTTATGGTTACCTGCTACCTGCGCTATATCCTCGACCCTTACAAGCTCGGGGAATTCGAGCATTACGCGAAACTCTGGATTCCCTTGGTCGAGCGCTTCGGCGGTCAGCACCATGGCTATTTTCTGCCATCCGAAGGGGCCAATAACGTGGCGCTGGCCTTGTTCAGCTTCCCCAGCCTGAGTGCTTACGAGGAGTACCGCACCCTGTCGCTGCAGGACCCCGACTGCCTGGCGGCATTCCAGTACGCCCAGGACACCCGCTGTATCCTCAGTTACGAACGCAGTTTCTTCCGCCCGCTATTGGCCTGAACTTCAGCGTTCAACAGCCCCAACGCCAAGAGTCCCACGCCATGCCGCTCAGCCCCGACGACCTCGCCCAGATCAGCGCCCTGACCCTGGCCCACTATCAAGACTGCGCCGAGGACTTTCGCGAGGGCACCCGCGATCACGATGTCAGCCAGAATATCGCCGCGCTGCTGCGGCATATCCAGGCCGAGCCGCCGTTGCGGATTCTCGATTTCGGCTGCGGGCCGGGCCGCGACTTGCGCACTTTCCGCGCCCTGGGGCACGAACCCGTCGGCCTCGATGGTTGCTCGCGTTTCGTCGACATGGCCCGCGCCGACAGCGGCTGCGCGGTCTGGCTGCAGGACTTTCTCGCGCTCGACCTGCCTCCCGCGCAGTTCGACGGCATCTTCGCCAACGCCGTGCTGTTCCATATTCCCAGCCAGGAACTGCCGCGGGTGTTGCGCCAACTGCATGCCACCTTGAAATCTGGCGGCGTGCTGTTCAGCTCCAACCCGCGCGGGGAGAACCAGGAAGGCTGGAACGGCGAACGCTACGGCGCTTACTACGACCTGGCCAATTGGCGCGCCCTGCTCGCCGACGCCGGCTTCATCGAACTGGAGCACTATTACCGCCCTGCGGGCCTACCAAGAGCACAACAGCCCTGGCTGGCAAGTGTCTGGCGCAAAGGCTGAACCAGCGTGGTGCGGGCCATCAGCTTGAGGCAGATTTCCTGCGCACTGACCAGCCCTGATCTGTGACGTATTTCTGATAAATCACTCTTTAGAGTAATCTCGTTAGCACGGCAGTGCAGTAACCTATGTCGCAGGCTCGTGTATCTGCCAACAGCCCTCCGCACGGCTTAAAAAAACAATAAGGAGCACCCCAGGAATGCGTTCCAAACAATTGATTTACAAGGTTTTAGTTTGGACTATCGGCCTACTGGGGAGTATCGCGCCGATCGCCTTCGCCGAAGCCATAAGCCCCCAGGAACAGGTTCAGGTCTACGCCAGTCGGGTTACCGGCAGCCTGATGTTGTTACGTGGCGAGGGTTTCCAAAAGAAACACCAGAACGCTCTCGAAACCGATCTACAAATGCTGGCCGCCGCCGTACAAGGTTTGCCGCAAAGCAGCGATGCTCTGCGCAATGCGCATCTGGAGTTGGTGGTGCAGGTTCGCCGGGGCGTATCTTTCGGGCCCAAGGAAGACGATATGCCGTGGCGCTACCCGGAAGAACTGAGCAAATCCTTGCTCGCCGTATTACTCGAAGCGCGCAAGCTGGCGCCAGAGGGTGACAGCGAGTTGGCCGCGCAGATCGAGTTCCTCGCGGTGCAATACCTGAGCCGCTCCTACTTCGGTAATTTCGAGATCGCCCGCGAGCTACCCGACACTTACCTGGGTCAGGATGAGCGCAAGTTGATCCCGAAAATCGACAGCGAACTGGCGAATGCCAAGGCGAATCCCGATCTCGGCTCATTGCTGACCCGCTGGGAATATCTGAAATCCGCCCTGAGCGATCTCAACAGCCAGAGCAATACCCTGCAAAGCGCCTCCGGCCGGCCCTTCGCACCTATCACCGTACATCGCCACAGCCGTTCGTTCACCGAGGAATGGATGGCGTTGTAACCAGCACCCGCCCCGACCTGGGGGCGGGGTGTCACGCGGTTCTGTTGTGCTGGCGGATGCCCGTGGGTCCGACGCGCCCGACTATCTGTTGCTCGATGTCCTTGCGCATGCCGAGCAGAAACGCCGCTTCGGCGGCGACGAACAGCGGTCCTATCGCCAGCCCCATCAGGTCGTCGACGAAGGCCGGCTTGCGCCCTTCGTAGTAATGGCCGACGAACTGGATGATCCAACCGATCACGAACAAGCCAAGGCCGCTGCTCAACCAAAGCGTCGTCGTTTGCATGGCCAGCAGCGCCGCCGCCCATAGGCTGAGCGCCAGCAACAGGCTCATCAGCAGGCCGAAACGCAGGTCCAAACGCAGATAGAACATTGCCGCCACCACGGCGGTCAGGGTTGCCGGCGACAGCCAGAGGCCGAACAGCTCGACAGCCGGGCGCGAGAGCAGCACCGCGACGGCGAGAACGATCAGCGGGATGCCGACGAAGTGGCTGAGAATATTGCGCGAGTCGCGGTGATAGGCGCCATATTGGGCCAGGTGATCGACTAGGGTTTTCATTATGTGGATTCTCAAGCAGGGCAAGTTGCAGAGCATGGCCGCGGCGCCGCACCCGCCTCTGTCGGCTAGCCGACAATGCGGAAAAAACCGATGAACGACGCCACCGCCTATCAAGCCCGCCTGTGCCAAGGCCACTGGTTCGCCAACCTGCCCGACGCACTGCAGCGCACCTTGCTGGAAGCCGCCCAGCTGTTGCACCTGGAGGCCGGCCAGGCGCTGTTTCGCCGCGGCGATAAACCCAGCGGCTTGTATGCGGTGCTCGACGGCGCCATGCGGATCGGCGCGGTCAGTGCGTCCGGCAAAGAGGCGCTGCTGAGCCTGGTCGAGCCGCCCTATTGGTTCGGCGAAATATCCCTGTTCGATGGCCAGCCACGCACCCACGATGCTTTCGCCGAAAGCCCCTGCATGCTGCTGCATGTGCCCCAGGCGCGCCTGCTCGCGCTGCTTGAGCAACAACCCCGCTACTGGCGCGACTTCGCCTTGCTGATGAGCCACAAGCTGCGTCTGGCGTTTATCGCTCTGGAGGAAATGAGCCTGCTACCCGCCGCGCCGCGCCTGGCCCGACGCTTGTTGCTGATGGTCGACAACTATGGCGAGAGCGAGCCGCGGCGGGTGATCCACCTGGCCCAGGAACAGCTGGCGCTGATGCTGGCGATCTCCCGGCAGACCACCAACCAGATCCTCAAGGAACTTCAGGCCCAGGGCACCCTGCGCCTGACCTACGGCGAAATCGAAATCCTCGACCTCGCCCGTCTGCGCCAGGCCGCCTCCCCGTAGGGTGCGCTGCGCGCACCACTCACACGGACGACCAGACACCCCGGCACCTTGGTGCGCGCGGCGCACCCTACAACGGGCCCACAAAATCCCTCTCAGCGCAGTTTTTCCAGCATCTGGTAGTACCACATGCCGGCGGCCAGCATCGGGTTGCCGAACATATCGCCCAGCGGCACCTTGATCTGCTTGCAGGCGGCGAAGGTGTCGAACTGCTGCAGCGTGCCGGTCAGGGCCTTGGCCATGATCTCGCCCATGATGTGGCTGGTGGCGATGCCGTGGCCGGAGTAGCCCTGGCAGTACCAGACGTTGTCCGACAGCTTGCCCAGCTGCGGAATACGGTTGACCACGATGCCCATGGCGCAGCTCCACTGGAAATCGATGGCCACGCCCTTGAGTTGCGGGAAGGTGCGTTCGATGCCAGGGCGCAGCTCCGCGGCGATATCCCGCGAATCGCGCCCGGAATAGTTGCAACCGCCGCCGAACAGCAGGCGCTTGTCGGCGGTCAGGCGGTAGTAGTCGAGGACGAAACGGCAATCGTAGACCGCCAGATCCTGCGGGTTGATTTCCCCGGCCAGCTCGCCCAACGGCTGGGTGGTGACTATGCCGCCCATCGCCGGGAAGATCAGGCCCTTGAGCTTTTTCGGCTCCAGCTTGTGATAGACGTCGCCGGCCAACAGCACCTGCTTGGCGTCGATCCGGCCTTGTGCGGTGACCACCCCCGGCTTGACGCCGTGGATGATTTCCAGCACCGGCGAATGCTCGAATATCAGCGCACCCAGGCCGTGCGCGGCGCGGGCTTCGCCGATGCACAGGTTGAGCGGGTGCAGGTGCATGTTGCGGCTGTTCTTCAGGGCACCGCAGTACAGGTCGCTGGCCAGGTGGCTGCGCACCCCTGCGGCGTCGAGCAGGGTTACCTCGTCACCCATGCCGCAGCGCTCGGCCTCGGCGTAGGCGGCTTCCAGCTCGCGCATATGCGTCGGCTTCATCGCCGCATGCAGATGGCCATGCTTGAGATCGCAGTCGATGCCGTACTTGGCCACCCGCTTCTTGATGATCTGGTGGCCACGCCAGCGCAGGTGCCAGATAAAGTCGTCGACCTCCTCGCCCAAGCTGTTGCGCATCTGCTTGCGCATCGCCTCGTCGCCCGAAAGGCTGCCGGTGACCTGGCCGCCGTTGCGCCCGGTGGCGCCCCAGCCGATCTTGTGGGCTTCGACT
Organism: uncultured Pseudomonas sp.; assembly: GCA_946886875.1. Next base: position 14,318 of record CAMPJN010000010.1, on the reverse strand, counting down.
ATGGCCACTTTCAGCCCGCGTTCGGCCAGTTCCACGGCGGAGGCAACGCCGGTAAAACCGCCGCCGATGATCACCACATCGACGCTGACCTGACCTTGCAGGGTCGGGTAGTCGGTTTCCTCATTGAGGGTGGCGCTGTAGTAGGACGGGCAGCGTTCGGCTGCCGGGATTATGGGTTTGATAATGGCGGTCATGGGCAAATCCTTGGGTCTGAGCCGTGGCTGTGGATCGGCTTGTTCGCGGCTAAAGCCCCTCCCACAGATGGCTACTCGTGGGAGGGGCTTTAGCCGCGAGACATGGTGGGCGGCTCAGGCCTGGCTCAGGTACCAGCGCCAGTCCTGCTCGCCGACCTCGGCCATGAATTGGCGGTACTCGGCGCGCTTGATCGCCAGGTACACCTTGAGAAACTCCGGCCCCAGGGCTTCACGCGCCCAGGTTGAGCGCTCCAGGGCCTGGATCGAGGTCAGCCAGTCGGTGGGTAAAACCTCTTTGGCCTGGGCATAGCCGTTGCCTTCGATGGGCGCGCCGGGATCCATAGTGTCGCGGATGCCGCGATGGATACCGGCGAGGATGGCCGCGGCGGCCAGGTAGGGATTGGCGTCGGCGCCGCAGATGCGGTGTTCGATATGCCGGGTATGCGCCGGTCCGCCCGGTACGCGCAGGCTAACGGTGCGGTTATCCACACCCCAGGTTGGCGCCAGCGGCGCATAGCTGTTGGCTTGAAAACGTCGGTAGGAGTTGGCGTTGGGGCAGAACAGCAGCAGCGTATCGAGCAGGCTCGCGAGCATGCCGCCGATGGCCTGGCGCAGCAGCGGCGTGCCTGCAGGGTCTTCGGCGGCGAACAGGTTGTCGCCCGCCGCATCCGCCAGGCTGACGTGCATATGCATACCGGTGCCGGCCAGGTGGTCGAACGGCTTGGCCATAAAACAGGCCTGCATCCCGTGTTTATGCGCCACGCCCTTGACTAGGCGCTTGTAGCGCACCGCCTGATCCATGGCTTCGAGCGCGTCGCCGTGCTCCAGGGTGATTTCCACCTGGCCGGGCGCGTACTCGGAAATCGCCGTGCGCGCCGGAATGCCTTGCAGCTTGCAGGCCGCATAGAGGTCGGCGAGGAACGGCTCGATCTGCTCCAACTCGCGCAGGCCGTATACCTGGGTGCTGCGCGGCCGACCGCCGTCGCGGTCGAGGGCCGGTTGCGGGCGGCCCTGGTCATCGCGCTGCTGGTCGAGCAGGTAGAACTCCAGCTCGCAGGCCATCACCGGGTGGTAACCCTCGGCCTTGAGCCCATCGATCACCTGCACCAGCAGATGCCGGGGGTCGGCTACGGTCGCCGGCATGCCCTCGCTGGGGTGCATGCTGACCTGTACCGCGGCGGTGGGAATCTGCCGCCAGGGCATCGGTACCAGGCTGCCCGCCAGGGGATAAGCGCGGCAATCGATATCGCCGACCTCCCAGACCAGCCCGGAATCCTCCACATCGTCGCCGTTGATGCTCAGGCCAAGAATGGTGCTGGGTAGCGGCCGGCCGCTCTGGTAAACGGCCAGCAACTCGTCGCGATGCAGCAGCTTGCCGCGCGGCACGCCGTTGGCGTCGAGGATAAACAGTTCGAACAGTTCGATATCGGGGTGTTGCGCGAGGAAATCCTCGGCGTGCTGCACAGGGGCGAATGACATAGGGCTCTCGCTAGCGCCTCGCTCGGCATCGGCAAGGCGGCAGATCACAATCTACGGAAGGGCTGCACGCAGGCAGCCAACTCAGCTCAGAACGCCGGAATATCCGGCGGGCGGGCATGGCGGCAATGCCACAGCGCCCAGAACGCGAGGTCTTCGAGCGGCGGGGAAAGCGCTCGATCCGCGTAGGCACGCCGCTTCTCGCGCAGGTGCGCGGAGCCAAGCGGCTGAGGTGAGAACTGCAAGGGCGAAGTCATGATTGCCAGCCTCCCACGGTCGCTGGCGCGGCTTCAAGCTGATTATTCATACGCTCAGTTGCGACGCCGCTAAACATTTACGGAACGCAGACATGCAAGTGGCGTCTCAACGCCTAACAGGCTGGCAGGTTGGGCGAGCCATAATTTGAGACGCACGTCCCAGTAAGTGGCCGGAATAATCTCGGTCGCGTAGGTAGTTTTTCGACAGCCTGCTAGGCTTGCCAGGCCTTCCAATCTCGAATAACACCCTCGAATAATAAGAGAGCCCTGCTTATGCACCTGATCGCCCAGAGCAATACCGTCGTCGACTGTAGCGCCGCCCAAGCGTTCGCCCTGGTCGCCAATTTGGAACGCTTCTCGGAGTGGTTCCCCAAGGTCATCGCCATTACTTCGAGCAACGAGCTGGCCCATGGCGAGGTCGGCAAGCAATACCGCGAGACCGTGGTCATCCCGTTGCGCGGCCAACGGCAGATCATGATCACGGTAAAGGAAGTCGCCGCCAATCAGCTGTTTATCACCGAAGGCCGCTTCCCCCCGCTGATGCCACGCATGGAAGTGCGCTTCACCGAACTGGGCCCGCAGCAGACCGCCATCGACTGGCGCATGCTCAGCCGCAGCCAGAGCCCCTGGGTTCGCCATCTGCTCCTGCCACTGGCGCGACGCACCCTGCGGCGGCGCGCCGAGCAGGGCATGAATCAGTTGAAAGCGCGATTGGAAGGCCAGGCCTGAAGAACCTGCTGCCGTAGCCAGGATGCAATCCGGGGAGCGCTGTCAGCCGCACAATTTTCCCGGATTGCATCCGGGCTACAACAGCGCCTGCTATCGTCAGCCGACCTTAATGCTCGGGCTCCGGCTTGTAGCCCATGCGCATGCCGCCCCAATGCCGCCCCTGCACCTGGATCGGCACCGAGAGGTCGTGCATCAGTTCGCCGGTATCGCGCATATAGGTCTGCAGCAGCAGCGGCTTCTGGTGGCTGCCGCAACGGATGCCGGTGCGGTCGTTGAACAGGCGTTTGCTGCGGCTTTTCAGGGTATCCACCGCGCGGTCGCCAGTGATGGGGTGGTTGAAGGCGTTGTTGTGGGTCGGCACATAGCCTTCCGGGGTGGTGACTATGGCGAATACCAGACCTTCGTGGCGCTGCAACAGCGGCTCTTGCAGGGCTGGTAGAACCTGGTCGGCATAGCTGTCGAAACGGGTTTTGTACTTGGTCGGGAAGCTGTTGGGGATGGGCTGGTAATTACGGTCGAAAAGATCGGCCAGGGTGATTCGCCCGGCGGCGATATCCGCCTCGAACTTCGCCGCTATGGCCGCCGCGCCTTCGCGGGCGAGGTCGTAGATGCGCTGGTGGTAGTCGTCCAAACCAACTTCGGCGAGCTGCTCGCTGACCGTCTCGGCCTGGCTGACCAGTTGTTCGGCGGCCTGTTCCAACTGACGGGTCTGGCCTTCGCTGATATGCACATCGCTGCGCAACTGGCTCACCGCCACCGACAGGCTGGTCAGGCGGTCGTGATTACTCGCCGTGCCGGCGCTGATCTGCTCCACCTGGTTGTCGACGTCCACCGCCAGTTCGGTGATGTCATGCAGGAACACGCCGGCCTGCTCGACTTGCGTGGCGGCCTGATCCAGCTCACTGGCCTGCTGTTGGATATGCGCCACCACGGCCATGCTTTGCTGGCGGATGTCGCTGACCATCTGGCCGACTTCCTCGGTGGCGCTGGCGGTGCGTCCGGCAAGGTTGCGCACCTCGTCGGCGACCACGGCGAAACCGCGGCCCAACTCACCGGCGCGGGCCGCTTCGATGGCCGCGTTGAGCGCCAGCAGGTTGGTTTGGCTGGCGATGGATTGGATCACCTGGGTGACCTGCTCGATCTGCTCGGTGCGCGTGCTCAAGCCATCGATCAATTCGCGGCTGGCGGCGGTCTGCGCGCTCAGCTGCTGCATGCGGCCGATCGCCTGTTGCAGCGCTTGCTGGCCCTCCTCGCTGGTATGCCGCACGGTCTGCGCGGCCTCCAGGGTCTGCTGGGCGCGCTGGGCGTTGTCCTGCTCGGTATGGGTGATGGCTTCCGCGCTCTGGCTGATCTGTTCGGTGGCCAGCAATTGCGATTGCAGCTTTTCGGCCAACTGTTTCACCGAATGGGAAACCTGGGCGGCGGACAGGGCGTTATGGCAGGTGTGTTCGGAAAGGCTCTGACTCAAGCGGTTGAGGCCGGCCGGGGCGTCGTCCGCAGTGCTGACGTCCTCGTCGCGGCGCTGCCAGGGGCCGAGCCAGGGCCACAGCGCCAATAGCAGCAGCGACGGGATGCTCACGTACAGCGGCATATTGATCTGGCTATACGTCGCCATCAGGGCAACGAGCCCCAGCGCATGCAGCGCTAACGCAATCGGGTAGCGGATATAAGCAACTCGCATAACTAAGAACCTCAGGCTCTAACTTTTTCATCAATACGTAGGCTTGGCGCTGAAGTGCCGATCGAATGCTCCTGAACCCAGTAAAGCACGGAAACCCGCTGCATGATCTCGGTAAGCGCCTGGGTCAGCGTCACTGATGCCGGATAGAAACAGAGGCGTGTGGATTCGAACATCGAACGCCCCGGCGAACCATGGCACTTTGGTAGTAGCCGCGGGGATATTAGGTGCAGGCGGGGCCGGGCTGGCGGCAACGTCGCCCGGAATAACGCGATTAACCCACCAGCCGGTGGCGATGAATAAAGCCCTGGTCGAGATAATCCTTCCAACGCCCGAACAAGCGCCCGCCGGCGCTGAGGTCGCGCCAGCTGAACAAGGCACCGCCGTCCCCGGTCGCGAGCAGCGCCAGGCTTTGCCGCTGCGGGTGATAAGGCCGCAGCGACAAGCGTCGCAGCGCCGCGTTGAGGTTGGCCGCCAGCACCGGGGCCTGGCGCACCGAATACACCCCATTCTTGCGTGCGCCCGGCAGGTTGGCGCAGTCGCCGACGGCGAAGATATGCGGATGACTGAGGCTTTGCAGGGTCGGGGCGATGGATACGAAGCCCCGCGAATCGCAATCCAGGCCGCTGTGAGCCAACCAGGGCATAGCCTGGGCGCCGCTGGCCAGAAGCAGACGCTGGCCGCGCCAGACCGGTTCCACGCCGCTGATCAGGCAATCGTCGTCGATCCGGCTGATCGGGCAGTGCTCGCGTACCTGCACCCCGCGTTGGCGCAAATGACCGAGGGCGCGCAGACGCAGACCGGCACTGAGGCCCTCGAGCAGAGGCCCGCCACAGAACAAGGCCAGCGCCGGCACCTGGCCGGCTACCGCCAGCGCCAACTCCACCCCGGCCGCGCCACCGCCTAGAATCGCCAGCGGCTGCGGCGCCTGCTGCCAACGCTGCCAGCCGGCGAGAAACTTCGAGAAGGGTTTTACCGCCAGCACCTGCATGGCCGTGCCCTGTTGCGGCGGGCTGGCGACCTCGCCGCCGACGTTCAGCGACAGCCAATCGGCGTTCAGCGTGCGGCCATCGGCCAACAACAGCAGTTGCTGCGCGGCGGACAAGGCCTCGACTTCGCCGAACAGCAGCTCGACTTTGGCCGCGCGACACAGCGGTTGCAGGTCGACCTGGCAGTCCCTGGCGCGAAAGCGCCCGGCCAGCATGCCCGGCAACATCCCGGAATACCAGGCCGCCGGACTCGGGCTGAGGATGCCGATGCGCCCTGGCGGGCGCTCGAACATCGCCCAGCGGCGCAACACGCCCAGGTGCGCATGGCCGGCACCGATCAATAGCAGGTCGTAGTGATTCATGGTTGTGCGAGTCCTTCGCGGTATTGGCTGGGGGCGAGGCCGGTCCAGCGTTTAAAGGCGCGGCTGAAGCTGCTGGTGTCGGCAAAGCCGAGCAGGTAGGCGATTTCGCTGATCGAACAACGCGGGTCGCGCATGTGTTGCAACGCCAGGCTGTGGCGGGTGTCGGCCAGCAGGCTGTCATAGCGCACGCCTTCGTCGGCCAGATGGCGCTGCAGGCTGCGCAAGCTCAGGTGCAGGCTTTGGGCAACGCGTTCGGCCGAGGGTTCGCCATCCGGCAGCTGCGCTTGCAGACAGTTGCGCACCTTCTGCGCCCAGGTCGGCGCCTGCAATTGCGCGAGATTGCGTTCGAGCATCGCCTCGTTGAGTTCGGCCAGTTCCGGGTTGCCGTCGTCCAGATGCTGGTCCAGTGCCGCGCGTGAGAAACACAGCAGATTTTCCGCCGCGGCGAAATGCAGCGGCGCCCGGAACACCGCATGCCATGGCTGGGGCTCGGCCGGCTGCGGGCGTTGCAGGTACACCGCCAGCGGAGCGAAATCGCGGCCCAGGCGATTGCGGCAGCTGCGCACGTAAATCGCGGCGAACGCATCCAGTGCCTCGGCTGCAGGCGGCGGGCCGCCCGCTGGCGCATGAAAACAGAATTCGTAGGTATCGCCCACTTCGCGCAACTCCAGCTCCAGCGCATCGCTGACCACGCGGTGGTAACGAACGATGCGCTCGAACACTTCGCGCAGGCTGCTGCTGGCGTTCAGGGCGTAGCCGAGGGCATGGAAGGTGGTGGCGCTGACGAACTGCGAAGTGCTCAGACCCAACGCCGGATCGCCACTGGCGGCTACCGCCAGCTGCCACAAACGGGTGGTGGCCGACAGCGGGCAGCGCGCGTTGGGCGCGTCGAGCAACTCCGGCTCGAGCCCAGCCTGTCGGCACAATGCGGCGCTGTCGAGGCCAAGGGCGTCGAGCTGCTTGCGCAAGGCACGGGTCCAGCTGGCCAGGGTGGTGGGTTCAGCAGTCATGCAGGTTGGCGTGTCCGGTCAACAGGTTGGCGTGCTCGGTCGGGCGCGATGGCGGTCGGCGCGGCACAGTGACGTCATTGTCCAAGTGCAAGAGGATGTAGGCATGTCGCTTTCCCCCGCAAGTGTTGCCGCGATGAATGACGCGCAACGAGCCGCGCACATTCGCCAGACGGTGATGGCCCACGGCGCCGAATTGCGCCAGCGCTACCCTATTCTGCAACATCAGGACGCTCTCGGCGCGACTATTCTGGGCGTTTCACTGATCGCCATGATCGGCTCGGCGGCGCTCTATCTCGGCGGTTACCTGGCCTGGTGGGGGTGCCTGCTGCTGAATGCTTTCTTCGCCTCGCTGACCCACGAGCTGGAGCATGACCTGTTGCACTCGATGTACTTCCGCAAGCGCCGGGTGCCGCACAACCTGATGCTGGCGCTGGTCTGGCTAGCGCGGCCGAGCACCATCAACCCGTGGATTCGCCGGCATCTGCACCTCAACCACCACAAGGTGTCCGGCAGCGAAGCGGACCTGGAGGAGCGCGCCATCACCAATGGCGAACCCTGGGGCCTGGCGCGCCTGTTGATGGTCGGCGACAACGTGATGTCCTCGCTGATCCGCATGCTGCGGGCAAAAAGCTGGGCGCACAAGCGCGCCATCCTGTGGCGCACCTTGCGGGTCTATGCGCCATTGGCGCTGCTCAACTGGAGCACCTGGTACCTGTTCCTCGGTTTTCATTTGCTCGATTTCACCGCCGCGGCCATGGGTGCGCCGATCACCTGGTCGGCGACCACGCTGCAGGTGATGGATGTGGTGAATATCGCCGTGGTGGTGCTGGTCGGCCCCAACGTGCTGCGCACCTTCTGCCTGCACTTCGTCAGTTCCAACATGCATTACTACGGCGACGTCGAGCCGGGCAACGTGATCCAGCAGACCCAGGTGCTCAACCCCTGGTGGTTGTGGCCGTTGCAAGCGTTCTGCTGCAATTTCGGCAGCACCCATGCGATCCACCATTTTGTGGTCAAGGAGCCGTTCTACATTCGCCAGTTGACCGCGCCGCTGGCGCACAAGCTGATGCGCGAGATGGGCGTGCGCTTCAACGATCTCGGCACCTTCGCCCGCGCCAACCGCTGGACCCGGGTCAGCGAACAGCGGCCGGCGAGCCAGACCCAGGCCGCCTGAATACGGATGCGGCGCCACAGCCGCGCCCTTTCCCCTGGGCTAGAGAGCCCGGTGCGCACGGCGCACCCTACGGGTGCCCGGAATTACGTAGGGTGCGCCTTGCGCACCGGTTGAAACTAGGGCCGCTCGGACAGCTGTGGCTCGGCGAAGTAGCTCTCGGCGCGCTCGCCGGTGTTGTCACTGTCGGCGGCGAAGACCACGCCGAGAATCCGTCGCGGCGCGCTGCCGAAAGCGGCGATGGCATCTGCACGCAGGTCGCGATCCTCGGTAAGCCACTCTCCAAGAGGCGCCTCGGGGCCGCGCAGCACGCGCATTTCCACGGTTTCGGTATAGGCGCTGCGAGCATGCGCGCCGGGTGCCTTGCGGTTGTCCCAGACGTAGCTGAGGGTCGCCGCCGGCAGGTCCGGTTCGAAGAAGGTGCGCGCCAGGCGCAGCTTCTGCCGAGTGACAAACGACAGGGTATCCAGCGGGTAATCGAGCAGCACATAGACCCGCGCGGCATAGTCGTCGCCATCGCGGGTGGCGAAGCGTGCCTTGTCCAGTTTGCGCTCGGTGCGCCATTGCCAGCTCAGTTGCCAGGGCTGATCGCCGGGTAAATCCAGAGGATGCAACAACCCGCCGGCCGCTGCAGTTGCCTCGATGCGCAATACCTGGCGACCATCCTGCTCGACCAGGCTACGCGCGGACGGCTTGAGCTTGGGGATATCCGCCAAGCGCCAGGGCGCCGACCATTCACCGGCAGGCGGGCCGGAGGTCCAGGGCGTCAGTTGGTTATCGCCGGCGTGCGCCAGAGGAGCCGCCAGCAGCAATGCGATCAACAGGCCGCGCTTCACGTTCTTCTCCAGTTATGAAAGCGCTCGACCAGGTGCAACAACCCTTGCGGCGCATGGGCGCGTTTCCATTCGCCGGCCGCGTACTTATTGGCCTCGGCCATGGTCGGGTAGCTGTGGATGGTGCCAAGAATCTTGTTCAACCCCAGGTTGTGCTTCATCGCCAGCACGTATTCGGCAAGCAGTTCGCCGGCGTGCTCGCCGACTATGGTGGCGCCGAGAATCTTGTCCTTGCCCGGCACGGTCAGCACTTTCACAAAACCGTGGTCGGCATCGTCGGCAATCGCCCGATCCAGGTCGTCGATGCCATAGCGGGTCACTTCATAGGCGATGTTCTGCGCCTTGGCTTCGCCCTCGGAGAGACCAACCCGCGCCACTTCGGGGTCGGTGAAGGTGCAGGCGGGGATCACCCGATAGTCCACCTTGAAACGCTTGAAGCCGCTGAACAGTGCATTCACCGCCGCATACCAGGCCTGGTGCGCGGCGACATGGGTGAACTGGTACGGCCCGGTAACGTCGCCCACCGCATAGATATTGGGAAAGCGCGTGGCCAGGTATTCGTTGGTTTCTAAAGTGCCGTTGGCGCGCAGGGTCAGGCCCAGTTCCTCGGCGCCGTAGCCGCTGACATTGGCCACTCGACCGAGAGCGAGCAGCAGGCAATCGAAGGCGATCACCACTTCTTCGCCGGTATCCAAACGACGGGCGACCATACGCTGCTCGCCGTTGACCACCTCGAAGCGCTCGGCCTTGTGCTGCAGGCGCACATCCACGCCGTCGTCGCGCAGGCTGCCCAGCACCAGCTCGCCAGCGTCGGCATCCTCGCGCGGCAGCAGGCGCTCGGCCAGTTCGACCTGGATCACCTGGCTGCCAAGACGCTGAAAGGCCTGGGCCAGTTCGCAGCCGATAGGCCCGCCGCCGAGCACCAGCAGCCAGCGCGGTTGCTCGCGCAGGCTCCAGATGCTGTCCGAGGTGTAGCTGCGCACCTGCTCCAGGCCGGGAATCTTCGGCACCAGCGGCCGCGCGCCGGCGGCGATGATCAGGTTGCGGCTGGTCAGGGTCTGGCCATTCACTTCCACCGCCCAGGGCGAAAGAATTTTCGCCTCGCCCTGGATCACGTCCACGCCCAGGCCGCTGTAACGCTCGACCGAGTCATGGGGTTCGATATCGGCGATCACCCGTTGGATGCGCTGCATCACCGCGGGGAAATCCACCGCGCCGCGCACCCCGGTAAAGCCCAGGGCCGGGCCTTTCTTCAGCTCGTTGGCCAGCTTGGCCGAACGCAGCAGCGCCTTGGATGGCACGCAGCCGGTGTTCAGGCAGTCGCCGCCCATCTGGTGTTTCTCGATCAGGCTGACCTTGGCCTTTACCGCCGCGGCGATATAGGAGCTGACCAGGCCGCCGGCGCCGGCGCCTATCACCACCAGGTTACGGTCGAAGCTTTTGGGTTTGTGCCAGCCGGCATACACCCGGCGCGCCTGGATCAGCCCCAACAGCTTGCGCGCGATCAACGGGAACACCCCGAGCAGGACGAAGGCGCCGAGCAGACCCGGCGAGAGAATGCCGGCCAGCGAATCGAGCTGGCCCAGTTCACGCCCAGCGTTCACGTAGACCAGGGTGCCCGGTAGCATGCCCAACTGGCTGACCCACCAATAAGTGCGCACCGGCAGCCGGGTCAGGCCCATCGCCAGATTGATCAGAAAGAACGGAAACACCGGCACCAGACGCAGGGCGAACAGATAGAAGGCGCCTTCGCGCTCGATCCCGGCATCGATCCCGGCCAAGCGCTGACCGAAACGCGCCTGCACCCAATCGCGCAGCAGGAAGCGGCTGCTGAGCATGGCCAGGGTCGCGCCCATGGTGGAGGCGAAGGACACCAGCACAAAACCTTCGAGCAGGCCGAACAGTGCGCCAGCCAGCAACGTCATCAGCGCCGCGCCGGGCAGGGACAAAGCGGTAACCGCGACATAGGCGAGGAAGAACGCCCCGGCGGCCAGCCAGGGCTGCTCGGCGACCTGGCCGTTCAGCGCCGCCTGTTGCGCCTTGAGCGCTTCCAGGTTGAGGTACTGGCCGATGTCGAATACGAAGAAGCTACCGAGCAGGGCCAGAATCAGGCCCATCAATGCGATTTTGCGGCTATTCATCAATCAGCGCCTCCAGAGCGCAAAGGCTTTGGCACAGGCTGAAGCCGGCCAACAGGGCCTGCTGCGGGCGATCCGCGCAGGTCCCGAGAATACGGGAACGATAAGACTCGGCCGCCGGGCTGCCCGCGGGCCACTGGCGGTCGAAATCGGCGAGAAAAGCGTCAGGGTCGTAATTCAGCGGCAGCGCCTCGATAAACAAGCCGTCGCGCTCGCAGCGATACAGCGCGGCGGCATGGGGCCTGGTGGCGATACGGCTCAGCAGACCATAGCGGCCGCCGGCAAAATTCGGCATACCGGCCGCGCCGTTATTGATCAGCGCGCCATGGCTTAGGTTCAAGGCTACCGCCGAGCAGGTATGACTGGTGGCCAGCACCTGAATGTTCTGCGCTGCGAACCAGGTGTCCAGCTGTTGCTGGCGAGCCTGCTCACTTAGCAATTCCCGTGAACAGTTCCAGCCTGCCAGGGATTGCTCGTCGCCATGGCTGATCGCCACGCGCCGGCCACCGACGCTGACCAATGCGGTCGTCGCTCGTGCGGCCAAACGCTCGGCCATGCCCGGCAAACTTTCCACGGTCTGATTCAATTCAAGCTGGATCGCATTGGAGCGCTCGACCACCGCCTCCTCCACCGTCAGCGGATAGGCGCAGCCGCAACCGGCGCCGCTGTCAGCCGCGCGGCCCAGTTCGGTTTCGACATTGCCGCGCAAGGCCAGATGGCCGCTCAACCCTTGCTCCACGGTCTGAAAAATCGCCGGATCTCGGTCGAACCAATGGGCATCGCCGTTGAAGATCAGCCGTGCGCCAGGCTCGGCGGCCAGGCGCTGTTCCAGCGCGGCCAGGGCCTGACGGTTGCCATAGAGGCCGCCGACCACGTAGAGCGCCTGGCAGTCGAACAGCGGCTCGCCGGCAAAGGCGGTGGCCGGCAACCGATAGTCCAGCGGGCAATCGCGGCCGGCGCGCATCAGGCCTTGCCCCGCAGCCAGCCGGGGATCAGGTAACCGAGCACGCACAGGCCCAAACCATAAAAGTTGGTGCCAAGCAGCAGCGCGTACTTGCCGTCGCCGATCGCCCAGCTTTGCGGAATCCAGCCCAGCGTCAAAGCCACGCCTAGGCCCAGGCCACACCAGAAGCTCAGGTGAAAACCCAGGCGGGTCGGGGTGGTCAGGCCGTGCAGGATAAACACCGGGGCCAGGCCGATGACCATGGTGCCGCTGATGGTGGTGGCCTTGAGAATATCGGTGCCTGCGATCATCGGCAGGTTGCCGAGCAGGGCGAACACCACCATCACCGCCATGCCCACGCCAATCGCCTTCTGACCGAGGTCGCGACCGGCCAGCTTGGGCAATTCGCGCCCGGCCAGTTTGGCCAGGCTAGAGAAGGTCGAATCCAGGGTCGAACCGGCCGCCGAAACCATCACCACCGTCATCACCAGCAGCGCGCCGATCCCCAGGGTCTTGGCCAGGGCCGCCGGCACGTTGTCCGAGGCGGCCAGGCCGGTGAGCTGGGCGTGCACGCCGATCAGGCTGAAGGCGAGAATGGCGATAAAGCCCAGTACCCCGGCGATCACAAAGGAGCGGCGCATGGTCTTTTCTTCGCTGATAAAACCGCGGTCGGTCAGCACTGGATCGTGGAAGCCATAGCTGAAGGCTTGCAGACCGGCGACCAGCAGTAGGTCGACCCCGGCATTCAGCGCCCAGTTGCTGGTGCTGGCCAGCTCGGTGGGCGAATGCTGCGGCAGCACCAGGCCGAGCACCCAGACCAGGGCGACGACGAAAATCGCCGCCTGCGCCGCGTCGGTGAGGATCGAACTGCGCAGGCCACCGCGCAGGCTGTAGGCCAGGGTCACGGCGGTGAACAACAGCGCCGAGGCGATAAATTCGAAACTGCCGGAGTCGCCGTAATAGCCACCGACCACCGCGGTGTTGCTCCACACCTCGTTGAACAGGCGAATCAGAATCGCCGCAGAAAACGCCAGGGCGGCGCCGCGGCCGTAATGACTGCTCAAGAAACTCACCAGGCCGGTGGCGGCGAAGCGCCGGCGCAAGCGATAGATCACAAAGCCGGTCAGCGGAATCGACAGCCAGTACATGGCGTAGGCCAGGCCGCCGACCAGGCCGTAACTGGCGCCGAGATTGGCGGCGTTGGTCACCGACTTGGCGAAGATCCAGCTGATAAAGATGCTCGACGTCAGCAACCAAGGCGCCGCACTGCGGCCTTGGTTGTCCTCGCCATTGAAGAAACCGCCGAGGGTCACCGCGCGCGGTGACAGCGCCAGCATCAGCGCGCCGTAGACCACGAGAAAACCCCAGAAAAACAGCCCGGTAGTGCTGGTGGGTTGCATGGAAATTCCTTATTGATCAGGACGTAGCCAGGGGTTCAGGCCGTAGGGTGCGCCGCGCGCACCAGCACAAGCCACGGCTGCTTGGTGCGCATGGCGCAGCCTATTCATTCAGCGCGCCGCCGCAACTGGAGCCCTGGCCGGCGGTGCAGGCATAACAATGGTCGCGGGTGACTATCGAGTTGCCCTCCAGCTTGGCGTTGAGCAGATCGCGCAGGTGCGCACGCTCACGGCCGATCAGTTGCCCCGGCAATTCGAGGGGCAAATCGAGCATCTGGTTGAAGTCGCAGTCGTACAGGTAGCCCTGCCAGTCGACGCTGACCAGCGAGCGGCACATCAGCGGCGCGAGGTTTTCCGGGCGGTAGCTGTCGCGCAGCAACTGCATGTAGGCATTGAACTGGCCCTTGCTGACCAGGGTGCTGCCAAAACGGGCGATCGGCTGGTTGGTGATGCACAGCAGGTGGTTGAAGCGGATGCCGAAATCTTCCAGCAGGTGGCGCTTGTAATCGGCCTCCAGCGCGACTTGTGGCGGCGGCAGGCTCGCGCCTTGCGGGTTGTACACCAGATTCAGCACCAGGCCGCTATCCGCCTGGCCATAACCCAGGGCGTTGAGCTGTTGCAGGCCCTTGATGCTGGCATCGAACACGCCGTCGCCGCGCTGCTTGTCGACGTTATCGCGCGAATAACAGGGCAAGGAGGCGGTGACTTCGACGCCCTGCTCGGCGAGGAACTGCGCCAGGTCTTCGTAGCCCGGCTCGCTGAGGATGGTCAGGTTGCAGCGGTCGATCACCCGCAGGCCCTCGCGCCGCGCATGCTGGACGATCTCGCGAAAACGCGGGTGCATCTCCGGTGCACCGCCGGTCAGGTCCAAGGTATGCACCGGATGAGCGTCGATCACTTGATGCAACAGCGCCAGGCTGTCGTCGGTCATCGCCTCGGTGCGAGTCGGCCCGGCGTTGACGTGGCAATGCAGGCAACGCTGGTTGCAGCGGTAGGTCAGGTTGATCTGCAACGCCTCCAGCGCTCCCCGGCGGATCGCCGGAAAGGCCAGTTGGTCGAGCAGGGGCAGCATCGCGTGCACGGTTCTCTCCTTGTTTGCTTGTCACTATAGAGAGTGGACGCCGAACTTTGTTACATCCTC